>JAQGMX010000078.1 GCA_028292145.1 Variovorax sp. | reverse complement strand
CGGCCTGCGGTGCGAAGCGCGCGCGCATGTAGCCGGCGAGCTCGGCGATCTGTGCGTCGTCGAGTGCGTCGCGAAAGGCGGGCATGAAGCCGATCTCTTTCGTCGCCGGCGCTCGGACGCCGTCGAGGATCGTGCGCAACAGGTTGTCGGGGCGGTCGCTCGTGAGGTTGCTGTTGAGCGCCAACGGCTTGTTGACGCCGAGCAGCGTCGGGCCGTCGCCGTCGTGATGGCAGGCGGCGCAGGCGCTGTCGAACATGCGTTGGGCGGGGCCGAGAAGTTGGCCGCGCGTGGCGGCGGCGGTCTGGACGACCAGGGCAGCGGATGCGGCCAGCGTCGCGTTCGCGGCAGGCTCGGCGGTCGACGCATCCAGTGACGCCAGGTACGTCGCCATCGCCCGCACATCCGCGTCCGGCACCTGCTGCAGCTCTCGAACCACCTCCGCCATGGGCCCGCCCGCGATGCCGTGCCATTCCGTATGGCCGTTGCGCAGGTAGCGATAAAGCTCGTCCGCATTCCACGGCACGGCGGATTTCAACCGCCCGTTGAGCGCCGGCGCTTCCCAGCCGTCGGCAATGGCGCCCGAAAGAAATGCCGCGCCGCCCTGCTCCGCACCCATCGCGTTGCGCGGCGTGTGGCACGCGCCGCAGTGGCCGAGTCCGTTGACGAGGTACGCGCCGCGATTCCATTCGGCGCTTTGCGCAACCACGGGTTGGTACGGCGCCGGGTCGTGAAAAAGCGCGTTCCATCCGGCCATCAGCGGGCGCACGTTAAACGGGAATCTCATGTCCGGCTTCGGCGTCTCGGCGCGCACCGCGGGCTGCGACATGAAGTACGCATACAGCGCCTGCAGATCGTCGTCGCTGGTCTTCGCGAAGGCGGTGTACGGGAACGCGGGATACAGGTGATGCCCGTCGCGCGAGACGCCTTCGCGCATCGCGCGCTGGAAGGCGGTGAACGACCAGCGGCCGAGGCCGGTGTCGGCGTCCGGCGTGAGGTTGGTGGTGTAGACCGTGCCGAAGGGCGTGTCCATCGCGCGACCGCCGGCGTTGGGCGCGCCACCGATCGCGGTATGGCACACCGCGCAGTCGCCGATGGCGGCCAGCACGCGCCCGCGTTCGATGGTCGATGCGCTGTAGGCGGGTGCGGTGAAGGCAACCGGAGCGATGACGGAACGCCAGCCGACCAGGCCGGCGACGAGGCCGATGCCGCTGATCACTAGTGTGCTGGCCGTGGCCCAAAGCGTCTTGCGCCTTCCCCGTCCGGGGGAAGGCTGGGATGGGGGTTGCACCAATCGCTTACCCAGGCCATCCTCGCGCGCTTGCTGGCCCCCTCCCCGGCCCTCCCCCGAAAGGGGAGGGAGCGGGTTCAAGGCCGCGCGGACGACTTCGGCGGTGAACGGCGGCGCCCTGAACCGCACGCCCGTCGCATCGAAGATCGCATTCGCGATCGCGGCTGTCCCCGGCACCGACGAAGACTCCCCCGCCCCGAGCGGCACCTCGCCCTGCCGCGGCATGTGCATCACCTCGATCACCGGCACCTGCCGGAAATTGAGGATCGGATAACCACCCCATTCCCGGCTCGCGACCGCACCCGAAGCCGGTTGTCCCGCCACGACCTCGCCACCCGCCGCCCCGCCCGCCTGCTGCGGCGCGAAGCGCACCTCTTCCATCAGCGCGCGACTGGTCGTCTGGATCACGTTGCCGTGCACCTGATGCTCGACGCCCGCCGGGTTCACCATCATTCCCGCGTCATGCCCCACGACCACGCGCCGAACATGCACTTCGCCGGTCACGCGGTTGACCTCGACATCGGCCACCCACGCCGCCCAGGCCGCGCCGTAGCCGGGCCACTTGCTGTGCACGTAGCGCGCGTAGGCAAAGCCCTGGCCGAAGAGGATGTCGCCGCCCGCGCCCAGCCCGCCGTCCGCGTTCTCCTGCGGCCCGGTGCGCATGCGCCAACCGGCCTTCTGCGCCGTCGCCTGCACCAGCTCGACCGCACGCGGATCCTGCAGATGACGCAGCCGGAACTGCACCGGATCGACGCCGGCGGCCGTCGCAAGCTCGTCGATGTACGACTCGTGCGCGAACGAATTCGGCAGCGCCGACACGCCGCGCAGCCACGATGCCCGCACGATCGGCGCCATGTCGTTGACCTTCACCCGCAGGTTCTCGTACGCATACGGCGGACGCGCGGTGCGGTCGCCCATCTCGTAGGCATGCGGCACCGGCTCGACGGTGCGCGTGAGCAGCAGCGCGAGCGTCGGTGCGCCGTTCGACGGGTAGGAGGTTTCGAAATCGTAGGCGGCGATGCGGCCGTCGGCCGTCAACCCGCCGTCGACTTCCATCAGCTGCGCCGCCCCTTTCGGCTCCCACGCGTGCTCCTGCTCGCGCGAAAGTTGCACGCGCACCGGCGCACCGACCGCGCGCGCCAGCAGCGCCGCATCGGCCGCCACGTCGTCGGCGCCGTTACGGCCGTAGCAGCCGGCGGCCTCCATGCGCACGACATCGACCGCAAGTTCGTCCAGCGCCATGAGTTGCGCCAGCTCTGCACGCAGCACGTGCGGGCTCTGCGATCCGGCCCAGACGCGCAGCGCGACACCGTCCAATGCCCCTGCAATCCATTCGGCGACCGCGCACGAAGGCCCGATCGATGCGTGCATCTGGTACGGCCACACGTAGGTACGGCGCATCGGCTGCGCGGCTTGGCGCATCGCGCCGTCGACATCGCCCTCGTCGACCAGCACGCGCTGCGTCGACGGGTTGTCGCGCAGCGCCTGCGCCACGTCCGAAAGATCGGGCATGCCCGGCCACGGCTTCCAAGTCACGCGCAGATCGCGCATGGCCTGCTCGGCATGTTCCTCGCGCTCCGCGACGACGCCGACGAAGTCGCGCAGCGCAACGACCGCACGCAATCCGGGAATGTGCGCGACCGACGATTCGTCCACCGACTCCAACGTGTTGCCGATGAAGTCGCCGTGGTCCGCGCCCGCGTACGGAGGGCGCACGACGCGGCCGTGCAGCATGCCGGGCACGCGCATGTCGTGGACAAAGACAAGTTCGCCCGCGAGCTTGGTCGGTATGTCGACGCGCGGCTGCGGCGTGCCGACCAGCCGGTAGTCGGCGGCTGGTTTCGTGGCCGTGAAGGGATCGAGCTGCAGCACGGTGCGCTGCGACGCGACCAGCGCACCGATCGCGATGCGGCGGTCTGGTTCATCGCCAGCCGACACGACGCCGTCATCGATGCGCA
>JAQGMX010000058.1 GCA_028292145.1 Variovorax sp. | reverse complement strand
TGGACATCCTCGATGCGAAGCTGGTGCTGCCGGTGGAGCCGGAACCCGGCAAGCCGTCGATTGCGGAAGGCCGGATTGCGATCCACCTCGGCTGGAGCCATGCCGGTCGTCCGGCGGACGATCTGCTACGCAAATGCGTGGCCTGGACCTGGCGCGTGAAGCTGTCGCTCTCGACCGAGCGCGACCTTTTCACCCGGCTGCGCGAGGATGCCGAGAAGACCGCGATCAAGGTTTTCGCGGACAACCTGCGCGACCTGTTGCTGGCGGCGCCGGCCGGTCCGCGCGTCGTGCTGGGGCTCGACCCGGGCATCCGCACCGGTGTGAAGGTCGCCGTGGTCGACGCCACCGGCAAGCTGGTCGAAACCGCGACCGTGTTTCCGCACGAGCCGCGCAAGGACTGGGAAGGCTCGCTGCACACGCTCGGCAAGCTCTGCACCCAACACGGTGTCAACCTGATCGCGATCGGCAACGGCACCGCCAGCCGGGAAACCGACAAGCTGGCGGCGGATCTGATCAAGCTGTTGGCGAAGATGGCCGACCAGGCCGGCGCGCCGGCTTTGGCCATCGAAAAAGTCGTCGTCAGCGAAGCCGGCGCCTCGGTCTATTCGGCCAGCGAATTCGCCTCGCAGGAAATGCCCGATGTCGACGTCAGCCTGCGCGGCGCCGCCAGCATCGCGCGGCGGCTGCAGGATCCGTTGGCGGAATTGGTGAAGATCGATCCGAAATCGATCGGCGTCGGCCAGTACCAGCACGACGTCAACCAGAGCGAACTCGCGCGCACGCTGCACGCAGTCGTCGAAGATTGCGTGAATTCGGTCGGCGTCGACCTGAACACGGCCAGTGTGCCGCTGCTGTCGCGCGTCTCGGGCCTGTCGGCGAGCGTAGCGAAGGCGGTCGTGCGCTGGCGCGAAGCGAACGGCGCGTTTTCCACGCGCAAGCAGTTGCTCGAAGTGACCGGTTTCGGCCCCAAGGCCTTTGAACAGAGCGCCGGCTTCCTGCGGGTGCGCAACGGCAGCAATCCGCTCGACATCACCGGCGTGCATCCTGAAACCTATCCGCTGGTCGAGCAGATCATGCTGAAGACCGGCAAGCCGATCACCGAGCTGATGGGCCGCGCCGACATGCTCAAGACGCTCAGGCCCGAGCTTTTCGCCAACGAGAAGTTCGGCGTGATCACCGTCAAGGACATCCTCGGCGAGCTCGAAAAACCCGGACGCGACCCGCGCCCGGATTTCAAGGTCGCGCGCTTCAACGACGGTGTTGACGACATCAAGGATCTGGTCGAGGGCATGGTGCTGGAGGGTACGGTCAGCAACGTCGCGCAGTTCGGCGCTTTCATCGACCTCGGCGTGCATCAGGACGGTTTGGTCCACGTGAGCCAGCTGAGCCACAAGTTCGTCAACGATGCGCGCGAAATCGTGAAGACCGGCGACATCGTGAAAGTCAAGGTCGTCGAGGTCGACGTGGCCCGCAAGCGCATCGCGCTGACCATGAAGCTCGACTCGGCGCCGGCGCGGCAGGGCGGCGAACGGGGAGGGCGCGACAGCCGCGACAACCGGTTCGAGGGCGCGGGGCGCGGTCAGCAGCAGCCGCCGCGTCGGGACAGCTCGCCGCAGCCTGCGGGGCAGATGGCGAGCGCATTTGCGAAGCTTCAAGGTTTGAAGAAGTAGCTTATGCGGTTGCGACGGGGTGGCGCGCACGGCATTTAGGAATCATCCGATCATTGTTCGGGAGGTGCTCTCATAAGGTCGGTTTTTCCATTACCGATCCGAGCAACCTCATGTCGATCCCCTCCATCAAGCCCGGTGCTTCCGCTGCTGCAGTCGCCCAAAAAGACCAGTCGCGCGACCCGTCCGCGAGCGCCAAGAACCAGCCGCTCGTCTTCTCGCGCAGTGCCGATGCGCAGTCCATGGCGAGCGTGAGCAGGGCTTGCCAGGTCAACGGCAGGATTCCCAACTACCCCTACTTGAAGGAAGCCATGACTGGCGACCTGATGCGTATCGTCCGCGATCTGAAGGCCGACGACGTGCCGTCGGCCAAGCACCTGCTGAAAATCATGTCGACGATCGAGCTCGATGACTTTTTCAAGAACGAGAAGATCGATCCTTCGCTGCTCAGCCAGCTCAAGACCGCGATCCACGGTCGTGCAGAAGCCCACTCGGCGCTCAAGGAGGTCTTTATGGTGCTCGAAAAGACCGGCGCGAGCCGCTTGCACCGCCAGCTTCGTCCCGCAGCATCTGCCTGACGAGATGTCTTGAGTATCGACCCGACGCGCTCTGCATCCACGATCGGAAGAGCGGGTTCTCTTGCTCAATTTCGGAGCGTTCCGACCGAGGTTTTCGAGATGCCGCAATAACCTGCGGCATCTCATATTTCTTTGAAAGAACCTCATGTCTGTGACGAATCTTCATTCGGCTGGCGCCACTTCTTCCGTCGGGAAATTGGCGTCTCGCGATGCGGCTGCGGCAAATCTCAAAAGTTCACCGACGGTGGCGGAACCTTTTTCGCGTATCCGCACAGACGGCGAGCGGTTGCCGCAACTGCAGTCGGCCTGCGCTCACAACGGTGTCATTGCAAACTATTCTTTTCTTGAAAAGGCGGCTGTCGGCGACCTCATGCGTGTCGTACGAGATGTTCGCCAGGGTGACATTTCGAAAGCCAAAGAACGATTGGCCACCATGTCGAACTACGATCTTGGACAGTTTTTCAAGAAGAACAACATTCATCCGCTGCTGCTTGGTGAGCTGAGCAAGGCCATGGATGGCTCCAAGGATCCCAAGAAGGTCCTGGCAGCCGTTTTCGGTGTTCTCAGGAATCTGGGTGCCAGCGAACTCAGCAGCAAGCTACGCCCCGTGAACGAAGCGCAAGCCTGAATCCGACCTTTCGGCGCCGGTGGGCGCGGGTCTGCGCGGGTCGGCTATCGTGGCGGTCACGTTTCCTTCCGGAGGTTCAAGACCGTGAATCCACTCAAGTTCGCCCGCCGCCTGTCTCCCGTATTTGCTTTCGCCGTCGTCGCGCTGGCCGCACCGCTGATCGCAGCGGCAGCCGCAGCCGACAACCCGCTGGCCGCCGAACGCTGGAAGACGCGGCCGATCGTCGTCGTCGTGCCGACCGCCGACGATGCGCTTCTGCAGCGCGTGCAGGCAACGCTCGGGGAGACGGCGTCTCGCGAGGCCTTCATCGACCGCGACATGGTGCTTTTCACCGTGGTCGCCGGTGAAGGGCGCCGCGACGGCAAGCTTCTCGGCGCGCGCCGCACGCGGGCGATGCTGCAGGCGCTCGATCTTCCGGACGACGGCAAGCCGAGGTTTTTGCTGATCGGCAAGGATGGTGGCGTCAAGATGACGGAAGGCGCGGACGTGAAGCTCGATGCCGTGTTCGCCGAGATCGATCGCATGCCCATGCGCCAGCGCTGATCGATGTAACGAACCGCTTGTCGCGGACAATGTGCACTGATTCTTACTTCGCGCATCGACCGCCCGTTTCATGGACCTTCTTCTTCTGGCTGCCTTGCTCCTCGGCGGCGCTTACGTTCTCAAATCCCGGGAGCAGGCCCGCCGGATCGCCTTGCTTGGCAGCCACCTCGGCGAATACCAGATCGAAAAACTGATGGAGAGCCTGACCCAGGGCTATCTGCGCTGTCTGGGCGAAGACGATCCCGAGCGGCGGGACCAGATCTGGAACCTGCTGGCTTCGAGTGAGCAATCGGTGTCGTCGCAGTTCGGCCGTTTTGCGGCAGGCTTTGCGAAGGTCGACGAATCGGATGCCCGCGTCAGCAAGCTGCCGTTCGCCTTCCCGTACGCCGACAAACTTTTCCCCGCCGCCACCTTCGACCTGCGCAAGGCGCTGGCGATCCACGCGCGCGGCATCGCCGGCGCTGCGGACAACGTCCAGCAGCTGTCGCCGAAGGCCAAGGCTTTCACGATGTCGGCCGAGCTGTTCCTGATGCAGCACACCTGCCACTGGTTCTGCCGCTCCAAGACCGTGGCTTCGGCGCGGATGATGGCGCGGCACCAGACGTCGTATGCGCTGCTGCTCGACTCGGTGTCGCCGACGACGC
>JAQGMX010000035.1 GCA_028292145.1 Variovorax sp. | reverse complement strand
CGGAATTCGCGCTGCATTACATCGGCGGCATCATCAAGCACGCCCGTGCCCTGAACGCCATCACGAACCCCGGCACCAACAGCTACAAGCGCTTGGTTCCTGGTTTCGAGGCGCCGGTCAAGCTGGCGTACTCGGCCAAGAACCGTTCGGCATCGATCCGCATTCCGTTCGTCGCGAACCCGAAGGGCCGTCGCGTCGAAGCGCGTTTCCCGGATCCGCTAATGAACCCGTACCTCGGTTTTGCCGCGTTGCTGATGGCCGGCCTCGACGGCGTCGAGAACAAGATCGATCCGGGCGAAGCCGCCACGAAGGATCTCTACCATCTGCCGCCGGAAGAAGACGCGCTGATCCCGACCGTCTGCCATAGCCTCGACCAGGCGCTCGAATGCCTCGACAAGGACCGCGCCTTCCTGACCAAGGGCGGCGTGTTCACCGACTCGTACATCGATGCGTACATCGAGCTCAAGATGCAGGAAGTCACGCGCCTGCGCATGGCGACGCACCCGGCCGAATTCGACATGTACTACTCGCTCTGATGCTTTCCCCTGTCGCAAGACAGGGGTCGCACCGGAACAAAGGCGGCTTCGGCCGCCTTTTTCGTTGGCGTCGGGGCATGGGGCGAACAGAGTCTGGAATGCATGAGAATGCGACCATGAAGACCAGGTTTTTGCTTTTGCTGATGTCGACCGCGTCCCTGACGGCCTTGCCCACCTTTGCGCAGGAGCGCGTCTGGCGCTGCGGTAACGAATACACGAACAATGCCGCCGTGGCCAAGGAGAAGGGCTGCAAGGTGATGGAAGGCGGCAACGTCACGGTGGTGCAGTCGCCGCGCCCGGCCTCCGGCGGCGGCGCCGCCTCGAACCCGGCGGTGCGTGCGCCGAGCGGCAGCCCGGCCGGCAGTCCGCGCGTCGAGGGTGCCGACCAGCGCGCACGCGACGGCGAAGCCCGTTCAGTGCTGCAATCCGAACTCCGCAAGGCCGAGGCGCGGCAAGTCGAACTGCTGCGCGACTACAACAACGGCCAGCCGGAGAAGCAGGGCGGCGAGGCGCGCAACTATCAGAAATACCTGGACCGCGTCGCCGACATGAAGGCCGAACTGGCCCGCAACGAGAGCGACATCGCCGGCATCCGCCGCGAACTCGGCCGTCTTCCGGCCAACGGAGCACCCTGATGGTCTTCGGCAAGCCGGCGTCTTCGTCGAAACGTTTTCAGGCCTTCGATCTTCTGGCCACGCTGATTGCGGTGGTCAACCGCGACGGTTCCGTGCTGTTCGCGAACGCGGCGCTCGAAGACGTGTTGGGCACATCACGCCGGACGCTCGAAGGCTCGTCCTTCGGCGCCTGCTTCAACGAGCCTCAGGTGCTGCAGACGGCGCTCGACGGCGCCAGCGCCAACGACTTCGCGACGCTGCGCTACGAAGCCTTCCTGCGCAGGGTCAACCACGACATGATGCCGGTGCAGATCACGCTGGCGCAGAGCGACAAGGTCGGCGAGCTGATCATCGAGCTGTCGCCGCTCGACCAGCAGGTCAAGCAGGACCGCGAAGAACGACTGCTCGACCAGGCGCAGGCCAACAAGGAGTTGATCCGCAATCTGGCGCACGAGATCAAGAACCCGCTCGGCGGCATCCGCGGCGCGGCGCAGCTGCTGCAGATGGAGGTCGAGTCGCGCGACCTGATCGAGTACACGCAGGTGATCATCCACGAGGCCGACCGGCTTCAGTCGCTGGTCGACCGACTGCTCGCACCGCACCGCCGGCCGCACGTGGTCGGCGACGTGAACATCCACGAGGTCTGCGAGCGCGTGCGCTCGGTCATCCTGGCCGAGTTTCCGCGCGACCTGCATATCGAACGCGATTTCGACGTGTCGATCCCGGAGTTCCGCGGTGACCGCGAGCAGCTGATCCAGGCCACGTTGAACATCGTTCACAACGCCGCGCAGGCGTTGTCGGAGCGTCGTGCCGCTGGCGATGCGCAGATCACGCTCAAGACACGCATCGCGCGTCAGGTGATATTCAACAAGCAGTGGTATCGACTGGCACTGGAATTGCATGTCATCGACAACGGACCGGGCGTGCCGAGCGCAATCAAGGACCGCATTTTCTATCCCCTCGTATCGGGAAGAGAAGGCGGAACGGGATTGGGACTCACGCTCGCACAGACCTTCGTACAGCAGCACCATGGGGTGATCGAGTGCGACAGCGTCCCGGGCCGAACCGATTTCAAATTACTGATACCGCTGCCGTAGAGGCCGGTCGACAAGGGAACTGCATGAAGCCGATCTGGATAGTAGATGACGACCAATCGATTCGCTTCGTGCTCGAAAAGGCGCTGCTGCGCGAAGACCTGCCGACGCGCAGCTTCACCAATGCCCGCGAGGTCTTGGCAGCGCTCGAAGCTGCGGCCGGCGACGAGGCGCTCGGACCGCAGGTGCTGGTGAGCGACATCCGCATGCCCGGCGGTTCCGGGCTCGATCTGCTCGACAAGATCAAGGCCAAGCACCCGGGCCTGCCGGTCATCATCATGACCGCGTTCTCCGACCTCGACAGCGCCGTCTCGGCCTTCCAGGGTGGCGCTTTCGAATACCTGCCGAAGCCCTTCGACCTGCCGCGCGCGGTCGAGCTGATCCGCCGTGCCGTCGAAGAAAGCATGCGCGAGGAAGTCGCCGAAGAACGCATGGCCGCGGCGCCCGAGATGCTCGGTCAGGCGCCGGCGATGCAGGACGTGTTCCGCGCCATCGGGCGTTTGTCGCAAAGCAATGTGACGGTGCTGATCACCGGCGAATCCGGCTCGGGCAAGGAACTGGTCGCCCGCGCGCTGCACAAGCATTCGCCGCGCACCAACGGCCCGTTCGTCGCCATCAACACCGCGGCAATCCCCAAGGATCTGCTGGAAAGCGAACTCTTCGGCCACGAGCGCGGCGCCTTCACCGGCGCGCAGACCATGCGACGAGGCCGCTTCGAGCAGGCCGAGGGCGGCACGCTGTTCCTCGACGAAATCGGCGACATGCCCTTCGATCTGCAGACGCGGCTGTTGCGCGTGCTGAGCGACGGACATTTCTATCGCGTCGGCGGGCACAACTCGGTCAAGGCCAATGTGCGCGTCATTGCTGCGACGCATCAGGACCTCGAACAGCGCGTGAAGCTCGGCGGCTTTCGCGAAGACCTGTTTCACCGTCTGAACGTGATCCGTCTGCGCCTGCCCGCATTGCGCGAGCGCGGCGAGGACGTGCCTGCGCTCACGCGGCACTTTTTGCAGCAGAGCGCCAAGCAACTCGGCGTCGAGCCGAAGCGCATCGCAGAAGCGGCGCTGACGCAGCTTGCGACGTTCGACTTTCC
>JAQGMX010000029.1 GCA_028292145.1 Variovorax sp. | reverse complement strand
GCAGCAGGCCGCAGGTCGGTCCCATGACCATGTGGGTGAATTCGACGACGCGGATGCCGGCGTACGGCAGTGGTTGGGTTTCTTCAGACATGGGCGTAGTTTCCCTGGACGAAGCCTTTGGGCAGGCCGGCTTCGGACGTCATGCCGTAGACGGCTTCGCCCGGCAGTCCGGCGATCAGCGGCGCGCGCGCGGCGATCAGCCGCTGCAGGTCGATGCCGGTGCGCACGCCCATCGCCTCGAACATGAAGACCAGGTCTTCGGTGACGACGTTGCCCGACGCGCCCGGCGCATACGGGCAACCGCCGAGTCCGCCGAGCGATGCATCGAAGGTGCGCACGCCTTCTTCGTAGGCAGCCAGACAGTTGGCGAGCCCGAGGCCGCGCGTGTTGTGCATGTGCGCGGCGCCGGCCCGGTCGCCGAGCTCGGCGCGCAGGCGACGGAACAGCCGCCGCACCTGCGCCGGGTTGGCATAGCCGACGGTGTCCGAGAGTCCGGCTTCGTCGGCGCCCGCTTCGACGCACTGCGCGGCCAGCCAGATCACTTCGTCTTCCGGCACGTCGCCCTGCAGCGTGCAGCCGAAGGCCGTCGAGATGCCGGCTTCGAGCCGGACGTGCGGCGCCAGGTCGCGGCGCAGTTCGGCAATGGCGCGAACCTCGTCGACCATCTCCTCGCGCGTCTTGCGGACGTTGGCCAGCGAATGCGCGGCGCTGGCCGATACGGGCATGGTCAGCTTGTGCACGCCGGCTTCCAGCGCAGCCTGTGCGCCGCGCCGGTTCGGCACCAGCGCCATCACGGTCAGGCCGGGCAGTGTGATCGCGTGGCGCACGACTTCGGCGGCATCGGCCATCTGCGGCAGCAGGCGCGCGGGTACGAAGGAGGCGACTTCGATCTCGCGCACGCCGGCGGCGTGGAGCGCGTCGATCCAGCGCAGCTTGTCGGCGGTTGGCATGGTGGCCGCGACCGATTGAAGGCCGTCGCGCGGGCCGACCTCGCTGATGAGGACGGCCGTCGGTGGGGTGGTTGGATTCATGGCCGGCGAGGTTAAACCGGTTGCCGCCGGTACCCGCAAACCGGGGGATTTCAGCAGCGCTCGCGTGTCGCGATCCAGGCCGTCGCGCACAACGCGATTAGCAGCCCGCCGTAGCCCAGCGCGGCGGCATGCAGCCCGACCGTTCCCACTGCGAGCCCTGCCAGCAGCGACGGCACGCTGAAAGCCAGGTAACTGAGCACGAAAAAAGTCGACATCAGGCCTGCGCGTTCGTCCGGCCGGGCCGTCGGCACGAGCGTGCGGACCGCGGCATTAAAGCCTGCGCCGAAGCCCAGTCCGGCGATCAGCGTGCCCCCGAAGAATGGGAGCACGGCACGGAACTGCACACCCGCGAGCGTGATCGCCAGCCCGATCCCGAGCAGCAGTGCGCTGCCGCGCAGCACCTGCCGCGGCGCACGCTGGCGCACGACGTAGATGGCGACGGCGCCGGCCAGCACGAGCGCGGCGATCAGCGCACCACCGATCAGCGGCGTGTCGCGGCCGGTGATCAGCCGCGCCAGCGTCGGACCGAGCGACAGGTAGAAGCCGCCGAGCGCCCAGCCGGCCGTGTTCAGCGGCAGCACGCGCATCAGCAATGCGCGCGCTGCCGGTGGAACATGCGCGCGCGGCACCAGCGAGTGCCATGCGCCGGGTCGGCGGACCGCGGTCTCGGGCAGGCGCAGCGCGAAGACCGCCTGCACCAGGAAGACGACAAGCAGTACTTCATAGACGAGGTGCAGCGGACGCGGCGCGAACTGCACCAGCGCACCCGCGCCGAGCGCGCCCAACGCCATGCCGACCATCGGCGCAAGGCCGTTGAACAGCGCGCCGCGCGTGGGATGCAGATCGAGCAACGTCGCGCTCAGCACGCTGGTGGCCATGCCGGTCGCGACGCCCTGCAACACGCGGGCGGCGATCAGCCAGCCGACGGTATCGGCACCGCGAAACAGCACCAGCGCATCGATCTCCAGTGCCAGCGCCGCGAGAACGACCGCGCGGCGCCCGACGTGGTCGGACAGCGCGCCGAACACCAGAAGGGCCGCGAGCAGCGCAAACGCATAGCTGCCAAAAACCAGCGTGAGCGTGAACGCGGAAAAGTGCCAGGTTTCGCGGTACAGCGCATACAGCGGCGACGGCGCGCTGGACGCTGCGAGAAAGGCGACGACGAGCGTTGCGACCAGCACGAACGCGGCTTTCGGCTGGAGAAGTTTGGAAGCGGCTGGCGTGGCAGCAGTCGTCTGCATCATGAGTCCTTTAACGCAAATTAATTGCGTTAAAGGATTGTGCGCCGGACATCGCTTTAAAGCAAATCGTTTGCTTTAATATGCTTTCATGAACCATCCGACCCGCTTGCGTCCCGGCGGCCGCAGTGCCCGCGTGCAGGAAGCCGTGCATTCGGCGACCATCGAACTGACGGAATTGCACGGGCGCGATGCGTTGACGGTGCCGCTGATCGCCGCACGCGCGGGCGTCACGCCTTCGACCATCTACCGGCGCTGGGGCGACCTTGCCGATCTGCTGGCCGATGTCTCGGTACAGCGCTTTCGGCCCGACACGGAGCCGACAGACACGGGCACGCTGCGGGGCGATCTGCGCGCATGGGCCGAGCAGTTTCAGGAGGAGATGTCTTCCGACATCGGACGCGGCATCCTGAGCGACGTGCTGTCGACCGGCCAATTCGGAAGCGGCACCAGCGCCTGCCAGTGCGCGGTGTTCACCGCCAGCCAGATCGAGTTGATGCTCGAACGCGCCCGCATGCGCGGCGAGCCTTCGCTGTCGGCGGACATCGTGATGGACGGCTTCGTCGCGCCGCTGTTCTATCGCCTGCTGTTCGGCCCCGAACCTGCCGACGCCGCACGCGCCGCGCGCTGGATCGAGGACTGCATCGCGCAGATCGGCACCACTCCGCGCGTCGATTAGCCCTATTCAGGTTGCGAATCAAAGGATTTCCGCGCGTTAAATCATCTGGTTCATATCGAATACAGTTTCCAGATCCCCCCGACATCCATTCTTGAAGGACTCCGCATGACCGAACGCAC
>JAQGMX010000528.1 GCA_028292145.1 Variovorax sp. | reverse complement strand
CGACATGGTCGGCCTCGGCATCAAGCAGGTGGCCATCACGGTGATGGAAAGCAGCAACATGCGTTGCAGCGGCGCGGCTGTGGACCTCGCCGCGCTGGCGGCACAGGCCTCGGCCGGCGACGAGCCGCCGCCGACGCCGGCAGCACCCGCGGCGCGTCGTGTGTCCAAGGTGCGCCGATGACGCTCTGGCGATGACGGCGCATCTGGCGGCGTGTCCATAGGGCAAGTCCCAATCGAAGACCGCGCACCCGCGCCGCACAGTCGAGCGGCTTGCAGCATGCCTGTCGAGCGAGACAACGTCGAACAACAACAGGAGACAACAACATGCCTGAAGCAGTGCGCTACCCCCTGCGCTTCACCCTCGCCGCCGTCGCATTCGCGGCCATGGCGGCAGCATCTGTGCCCGTCGTGGCGCAGAACATCGACAAGCTCAAGCAGATGAAGGTGTCGGGCACCGACCTCAACATTCCCACCGTCGCGCAAACCGGCAAGAACGCGGACCAGCTGCGCGCCAACCTGAAGGCCATCAAGCTGCCGCCGGGTTTCAAGATCGATCTGTACGCCGTGGTGCCGGACGCGCGTTCCATCGCCGTGGCGCCTGCGACCAACATGATGTTCGTCGGCACCCGCAAGACCAACGTCTGGGCCGTGACCAACCGCAACGGCGGCGATGCGGCGACGGAGGTGAAACCGTTCGCTCCTTCTCTCAATTTCCGCAATCCCAACGCGGTCTGCTGGACCCGGGACGGCTTCCTGATCGTGGTTGAGAGCAACCACGTCTACTCCTTTCCGGCTGCCGAGTTCTTCTACGAGACGCCCGATGTGGCAGTCAGCGAAATCGTGCCGCAGGGCCAGCTGATCCTGCCCGAGGAAGAGTCGTTCAATCACAGCGGCCGCGTCTGCCGCATCGGTCCGGACAACAAGCTCTACATCACGCTCGGTCAACCGTTCAACGTTCAGCCGCGCGAGAAGCTCGCGCTCTACACCAAGACCGGCATGGGCGGCATCGTGCGCATGAACCAGGACGGTAGCGGCCGCGAGGTCTTCGCCACCGGCGTCCGCAACTCGGTGGGCATGGACTTCAATCCGAAGGACGGCAGCCTCTGGTTCACCGACAACCAGACCGACGGCATGGGCGACGACATCCCGCTGGGCGAGATCAACCGCGCCACCAAGCCGGGCCAGTTCTTCGGCTATCCGTATGTCGTGGCCAAGACGCGCATCACCGAAAACGGCTACGACAAGGATCCGATTCCTGCCGGTGCCGTGGACCCGCAGGTGACGACCGTGGCACACGCGGCCGACCTCGGCATGGCCTTCTACACGGGCAAACAGTTCCCGGCCAAGTACCAGGGCGGCTTCTTCTCGGCGCAGCACGGTTCCTGGAACCGCACCAAGCCGGTCGGCGCGCGTCTGCTGTACACGTCGTTGAAAGCCGACGGCACCGCCGACAAGAACGAGGTCTTCGCCGAGGGCTGGCTGGACGACGCCACCGGCACCTACCGCGGCCGACCGGTGGACGTGGCCGTGGCCAAGGACGGCTCGCTGTTCGTGTCCGACGACTACGCGGGCGCCGTCTACCGCATCACCTACCAGGCGCCATGAACTGGCGTACCGTCATCTGCATGGGTGCCCTGGCGGCTGCTGCTGCGGCGGCACCGGCCGCGATGGCCGCCGACGCTGCCGCAGGCAAGACCAAGGCCGCGGCATGCGCCGCCTGCCACGGTCCGCTGGGCAAATCGACGATGCCCGACGCTCCCAACATCGCCGGGCAGCCGGCGATGTATCTGGCCGAGCAACTCAAGGCTTACCGCAGCGGCACGCGCAAGCACGAAGTGATGTCGATGATGGCGAAGCCGTTGAAGGACGCCGACATCGACGATCTTTCGGCTTGGTTCGCATCGATCCAGGTGCAGGTTCAGGCGCCTTAGACGCTCCCGACGACTTCAACCGCCCGCGTCGAGCGAGAAGGTCGCGTTGCGGTCCTGCGCCAGATGCGTGACCAGCTGCGGGAGAGCGGCTGCCAGCTTGGCCTTCAGCGTATGCGGCGGGTTGATCAGGAACATTCCGCTCGCCGGCAGTCCGGGGCGGCGTGTTTCGCCGGTCGGATCGGTGACGATCTTGCTCGACTTGACCGTCAGCGTCGCATGCAACCATGACTTCCCGGCCTTGGTCGCCATCGTCTTCAGGCGACGGGGCAGGTCGTGCGCTTCGGGGCGCGGAATGATCGGATACCAGACCGCGTAGGTGCCGGTCGCGAATCGCTTCAGCGACTCGGCGGCGAAGTCGAGCACGCGGGCGTAGTCGCTCTTGACCTCGTAGCTCGGGTCGCACAACACCAGCGCGCGGCGCGACGGCGGCGGCAGGAATTTGGTCGCGCTGCCGAAACCGTCTTCCAGAAGCACGGCGATCTTCCGGCCGGCCTCCAGCTGGGCGATGTTGGCGGACAGGGTGCGCGAATCGGTCGGATGCAGCTCGAACAGCTTCAGCTTGTCCTGATCGCGCAGCAGGTGCTGGACGATGAACGGCGATCCCGGATAAACCTTGGCGCCGCCGTTGGGGTTGAAATCGGCGATGACCTCGAGGTAACGGGCCAGCGCGTCGGCCAGAGGCGCTGGTTCTTCGACAGGTGTCTTCTTCGCGGATGCAGGCGCCGGAGGCTTTTTCAGCTCGGCAAGCAGCCGCAGGATGCCTTGTGCAGCCTCGCCGCTGGTATCGGCATAGTCGCCGTCGAGCCGGTAAAGGCCCGCACCGGCATGGGTGTCGACGACGGTGAGCGGCGCATCTTTTTCGAGCAGATGGTCGATCGTGGCAATCAAAACCGTGTGCTTTAGCACGTCGGCATGGTTGCCGGCATGGAATGCGTGGCGGTAACTGAACATGGGTCGATGGTAACTGCGTACCCGACAAACAACGGTCGAAGCATTCTTGTAAGCGAATGTGCCCTCAACTGGTACGGCTATTGCTTACACTTGGATGCGCATGTTTCGTGCAGCGCCCAACTCTTGTCAACTCTCGTCACTGACCTCGAAACACCCATGAAAAAACATCTGATCGCCCTCGCTGCCAGCGCGCTCATTTCCGGCATCGCAATGCCAGTCCAAGCGCAATCCAGCGTGACCCTGTCCGGTCTGGTGGACGCATATGTAGGTTCGATGCGAATGGCCGGCGATGGTGGTCGCACCACGGTGGTCGGCAGTGGCGGCCTGACGACGTCCTGGTGGGGCGTTCAGGGCACGGAAGATCTCGGCGGCGGCTTGAAGGCCTCCTTTCTGCTGAACTCCTTCATGCGGGCGGACACCGGCATCTACGGCCGCTTCAACGGCGACCCGTATTTCGCGCGCGATGCCAACGTATCGCTTGCCGGCAGCTTCGGTTCGCTGCGCCTCGGCCGCGGTACCGCGCCGAATTTCGTGCCGACCATCCTGATCAATCCGTTCGGCGATTCGTTCACCTTTTCTCCGCTGGTGCTGCACGGAAACGTCAACACGGCGGCCTGGGCTTACGGCACCACGCCTTCGGACACCGGCTGGAGCAACGGCCTGGCCTACACGACGCCGCGTTTCGGCGGCCTGAC
>JAQGMX010000519.1 GCA_028292145.1 Variovorax sp. | reverse complement strand
ACGCGACGACCAGTGCATCGGGCGACGTCGCGACCGACGTTGCCGACAAGGCGCGTTGCGCTCTCAGTTGCGCCAACGCATCGAGCGTGTAGTGCGCGAACCAGAGTGCCGAAAATGCAAACACCAGTGTGTAGATCCAGATCGCCAACGGAACGAGCACGAAGAAGGCGGCTGCGAACAGCAGTCCCGATGCCCAGACGATGCTCGGCGCCGCGCCGAGGTAGCCGCACAGCACGCCCATCGCCAGCAACGGCATCCGGTGGGTGCGAAGCAGGGTCGCGCGCTCCTCTGCGTTGGCATGGTCGGCGAGCGCGTCGAAGCTCATGACGCGGTAGGTCAGCCAGCCCCAGATCAACGGCGGCAGCACCAGAACCAGCGGCGGGATCAGCCACAGCGGCATCGACACCAGCAAGGCGACCAGCGCCAGCAGGCTGAGTCCGAGCGACCGAGCGACGCTGCCGATGAAGGAAGCACCCTTCTTGCGCTCCAGCGTCGCGAATCGCCTGTCGGCCACCAGTTCGGTGAGCGCCGGCGCCATCAGGCCGGCAACCAGCAGCAGCGCGACGAGGACGATCACCGGCGTCGCGGCCAGCACCACGACCAGCGGCGCCAGCACTGAAGCGACATCGCTGGAGAACAGACCGCCCAGCCATCCCCAGAAGCTCGACAGCAGCGGCCACGCATCGAGGGCGCCGCGCGTCCAGGTCACGGTCGAATTCCAGAAGAAATAGCCGAACACCGCAGCCATCACCGCCATCAGAACGAGTGGAATCAGTGACAGCAGCATCACGCGCGGGCGAAGGCAGTAGGCGACGGCGCGCCAGAAGGAGTCAAGGAGGAGTCGCATGGGATGCCGAGGATAACGCTGCGTTTCGAGTAACGGCGTAGTCCGTGGACGGCGTTCCGGCGTTCTTCCCGAAGGCCGCTGCAGCGTCAGCCGCGCCCGACGACGCGCAGCAGTCCCAGCCACTGCTGCGACCAGAAACCGCGCCCGTACTCGCGCACACGACCGTTCGCATCCGGCTCGACCTGGTCGCGAATGCCGGTCGGCTCGTAGCGTTTCGAGAAATCGCCGGTGCGGAAAATCACGTCCCACCACGGCAGGAGCACGCCGTAGTTGCTGCCGTGAATTTCGCCCTGCCCCCGCGTCTCGTGCCCGTCGCCTTCGGCACCGTAGTCGCCGATCCGGTGGTGCGTGCGGTGGAAACGCGGGCTCACCCAAAGCCGTTCGCCGATGGCACCGAAACTCATCCGCAGATTGGCATGCTGGAAGCTTTCGCTCAATTGCATCAGCGCCACGATGGCGATGAACTGGCCCGGTGCCACGCCGATCAGTTGCGCGACCACGACGATGATCACGTCATGCAGGACATCGTCCAACAGGTGGTTGCGGTTGTCGCTCCACATCGTCATCTGGCGCTGCGAATGATGCAGCGAATGCAGCCCCCACCACCAGTTGAACCGGTGCTGGCCGCGGTGGATCAGGTATTCGACGAAGTCCAATACGACCAGGTAGATCGCGACCGCCACCAGTGGAATGTCGGTGACGCCCGGCACCAGTTCGTCCAGATGCAGCGTGCCGATGCCCGAGGCGCGCAGCAGGCCCAGCCATTCGTCGAAAAACGGCTGGAGCAGCAGGAACATCGCCACCCGGAACACGCCGAGCCGGTGAATGAGCGTGTAGAGAATGTCGAGCCGGATGCCTGCGCGATCGGTGACCGCCTCGACCGGACGCCAGCGCTGCAACGGCCCGATCACCGCGATCAGCACGACGAGCTGGATCACGCCGACCAGCAGCCAGCCAGTCGCATCGAAAGCATCTTCAATACGGCCGCCGAGCCCCACCGCGTAGACCAGCGGCTGCACGAGGGTCTCGAAAACCCATTGCTGGCAAGCCGCGAACTGGTCCGTGAACCACTCCAACATATCAACCTTTCCTACTTTTCGATCCAGGCGCTGTAGGCCGGATGGCGGCGCAGCGTCTGGAAGCAGAATCCCTTGGCCTTGAGGCCGACGATCAGTGGCTCCAGCACAGCCGGCGCCCACGGATCCTTGCGCGACCAGATGCCCAGATGTGCCAGCAGGATGTCGCCCACACGGATGCCGTCGAGCGCCTGCTGAAGCAAGCGCTCGTTGCTGAACTTCTCGCTCGGCAGCTCGTCACCCAGGAAACCGGCAGGCGCCCAGCCGACGTGCTTGTAGCCGCATGCCTCGGCCGCCGCCAGCAACTTCGGCGACGTTTTGCCGCCGGGCGCGCGGAACAACGGCAATGGCTTCTTGCCCGTAATCTGCGCGATGCGATCGCTGGCTTTGGAAATGTCTGCGCAGTATTGCGCGGCGGTCCAGGTGAATTCGCGGCCGGCAAATGCGCCAGCGGATGGCCGGATCCGAAAGCTCGGTGTCACGCCGCGCTCGTCGCCACGCCAGTACGCATGATCGTAGGTGTGCGAGGCGAATTCGTTGCCTTCGGCAGCGCGCGCCTTCCACCAGGCGGCCCAGTGGTTGTCGAGGCTATCGCCATCGGTCAGCGTGCGTTCGGCAGCAACGAAGAAGGTGACGCGCACGTTCTGCCGCGCCAACACCTCGGCCACCAGCGGCGCGATGCCCATGTGCCCGGTATCGAAGGTCAGGTAGACCGGCTTCTCGCAGGCACCTTGCGCCGCGGCACCCAGGCACGCAAGCGCCGCCGCGCAGGCCAGCGCAAGCTTCGCGCTAGCGCTGTTTTGCATGATCGAGCGTCCAGACGCCGTGCGGCGAACGTCCCACATTCACCTGCAGCTCGAGCTTGCGCGTCGTCAAATCGACCACGCTGAGCTTCTTCGCCCAGCGTGAGGTCACGAAAAGCCGCTTGCCGTCGGCTGAAACATCCATGCAATCGGGGCCGCCCGGAACGGCGTAGCTCTCGATCACCTGGAGCGTCTTGATGTCGATCCGGCTGATGCTGTTGGCGACACGGTTGCTCACGAAAACGCTGCGGCCGTCGCCTGCCGAGCGAAACGCATGCGCGCCCTTACCGGTCAGAATCTTCCCGACCGCCTTCGGCTGCGGCCCGGCAACGTCGAACACCTGCACGCCGTCGCTGCCGGTCAGGCCGACCAGCAGCGTCTTGTCGTCGTGGATGCCGAAGATGTCGGCGGGCATTGGACCTGTTGCCACGCGCCAGCGGACCGTCTGGGTCGCCAGGTCGACCGCGATCATCTCGTCGCTGTCCTGCATCGTGACGTAGGC
>JAQGMX010000509.1 GCA_028292145.1 Variovorax sp. | reverse complement strand
TGATTCCGTCACCGGTGTTACGGCGGTCCGTAGGAGGTTTCGCACCGTATAGCTCTGCAGCCCCAAAGCGCTGTAAGCGGCCTGCGTGATTAGACCTGGGCTTCCTTGCTGGAGCGCCTGCTGCATGGGAGGCTCCATTTGGGAGGGGTCGGCCTTCAACCATCGCGTATTTTGGGTCGAAGGCCCCAGGAGGGAACAGCCAGCGACATCGGCGGCACCGGCAACGGCCCCTGCTATCGCGCCCTGGCCGGCGGGGCTCCCGTTCGCCATATTCATTAGCGCGGGAACGGTGTCGATGAAGATACTGGCTGCGGCGAACGGCAATGCATTGACGGCGCCCGTGACGCCGGCCGTGGTCCAGTCGAACCTGTTCGCCTTGCTCATGTTCTGCCGGATCCGCTCCGCGTCGTGCCCCATTTCTTCCAGTACGGCAGCCCGGTTGTCCACGAGCGTCCCGAACGCTTCCCGATTCGCATCGTTCACGTAACGCGAAAAGTAGTCGTGAAGCAGCTCTTGAACCGGCGAAAACGAGTTCATCGTGAGTGCGACGTCGCCGACATTCCCTGCTTGCCCGACTTGCCCGACCCGCCCGCTCTGTCGGGTCGATTGCATGCCGCCCATTGCGGGCTCGCTCATATCGAGCGTTGTCGCCGCCGGTTGCCGTGCCCATCCCTGAACCTGGCCGGAGCCGCTGCCCCGCGTAAAAGACACCCCCGAACCCAGACCCCGACGGTAAATACGCGACGACGCCTCTAGCCCTGATGCACTGCCAGAATTCATCGACATTGAACCGATTTCACCAACCATTGTTTTTCCTTTGTTGAATCGGGCCGTGCGGTGCCCGGCCCCGCCGAAAACGATGACGAATTCGGCAAAGGAAGCGTAATTTTCAGCTGCGGCTCCGATATTAAGAATCGTCCTAATCGACAAAGACACGCGAAACGCGCACTGCCAGAATCGCGCATGCCCACCTACCGCGCCAAGCCCCGACCATCGCTACGAGCCTGTGCCGTCGCTCTTGCGCTGGCGCTGTCTGCTTGCGCACAGCCCGTCCGGGCGATGGGCACCTTCGAAGAAACCCGCGCGACCTTCCACCCCTCCGACACCGTCGTCCTCGACCGCGACGGCGCGCTGCTCCAGCGCCTGCGCACCGACGCCACCGTACGGCGCGGCCAGTGGATCGCGCTGGCGGACATTTCCCCAGCGCTGCGCACCGCCATGCTGGTCAGCGAGGACCGCCGCTTCTACGAACACAGCGGCATCGACTGGCGCGCCGTGTCCTCGGCCGCCTGGGGCAATCTGTGGAACACGCGCACACGCGGCGCCTCGACGCTCACGATGCAGCTCGCCGGCCTGCTCGACGACGATCTGCGCGGCGGCGCGGGCGGTCGCGGCGGCACCCGGAGCCTGACGCAGAAGGTCGGCCAGACCGTCGCCGCCACGCAGCTGGAGGGGCAATGGCGCAAGGACCAGATCCTCGAGGCGTATCTGAATCTGGTGCCGTTCCGCGGCGAGATCGTGGGCATCGACGCGCTGTCGCGCACGCTGTTCGGCAAGGCCGCGCATGGGCTCGATGCGCGCGAGGCGGCGGTCGCGGCTGCGCTGGTGCGGGCGCCAAATGCCACGCCGGCACGGGCCGGGCAACGCGCCTGCGAGGTGCTGCGCGACATGGCGCAGTCGGACGGCGAGCGGCGTGCGGTCGACTGCGCGGCGATGGACATGTTCGCGAGCGCGGCACTGCAGCGGCGCGCATTCGATGCCAGCGAAGGCATCGCGCCGCATGTCGCGCGGCGGGCGTGGCTCGCGCAGCGGGAGACCACCGAAATCCGCACCACCCTGCGCGCGCCGCTGCAGCGCTTCGCGCTCGCCACGCTGCAACGCCATCTGCGCGAGCTGCGCGGACGCAACGTGCAGGACGCCGGACTGGTCGTGCTCGACAACGCCAGCGGTGACGTGCTGGCCTGGGTCGGTTCGTCGGGCGAACTCAGCCGCGCGGCCGATGTGGACGCCGTCACCGCCCAGCGCCAGCCCGGCTCCACGCTCAAGCCGCTGCTCTACGCCCAAGCCATTGCCGAGCGCCGGCTGACCGCCGCATCGCTGATCGACGATTCGTCGGCGCAGATCAACACCGCGAGCGGCCTCTACATCCCGCAGAACTACGACCGGCAGTTCAAGGGCATGGTGTCGGCGCGCACCGCGCTGGCGGCATCGCTCAACGTGCCCGCCGTGCGCACGCTGGTGATGGTGTCGCCGGAAGCGTTTGCACGGCAACTGCGCGCGGTCGGGCTGCCGCTGAAGGAAGGCGGCGGGTATTACGGGTACAGCCTGGCGCTCGGGAGTGCGGAGGTTTCGCTGCTTGGGCTGACGAACGCGTACCGGACGCTGGCGAACGGCGGGATGTATTCGGGGACGCGGGTGCTGGCGGATCGAACGGCGAACGCGACGGCTGCGGCGCCAGAACGGGCCATCGATGCGGGCGCGGCGTTCATCGTCGGCGACATTCTTTCGGATTCGAACGCCCGGACGCGGACTTTCGGCGTCGACAGCGTGCTCGGGACGCGTTTCTGGACGGCGGTGAAGACCGGGACGAGCAAGGACATGCGGGACAACTGGGCGTTGGGTTGGTCGCAGCGCTATACGGTGGGTGTCTGGGTCGGGAACGCGGGCGGTGCGCCGATGTGGGATGTGAGCGGGACGACAGGCGCGGCGCCGGTCTGGGCAGAGGTGATGGGGTTCCTGCATGCGAAGGAACGAAGCGCGGCGCCGAAGCCGCCTGCAGGGTTGGTGAAGGCGTCGGTGCGGTTCGGGAATGCGCTCGAGGCTGCGCGGGACGAGTGGTTTGTCGCCGGTACGGAGCAGGCGCTGTTTGCGCAGGTTGCGCGTCCGGACGACGGACCGCGAGACGCGCAAGCCGCACGCATCGCTTCGCCGGCCGACGGGTCGATCATCGCGCTCGATCCGGATATTCCGCCGACGAATCAGCGCGTGCGGTTTCAGGCCGATGGGCGCGATGCGGGGC
>JAQGMX010000513.1 GCA_028292145.1 Variovorax sp. | reverse complement strand
AATGGTAGGGCGTCACGGACTTGAACCGTGGACCAAAGGATTATGAGTCCTCTGCTCTAACCAACTGAGCTAACGCCCCAACCGAACTTCGCATTGTAGGGGCCACTTTCGCCTGCTCCGGGGCTCACGCTTGCTTGTGGTGGCTAAGCGCGTTGCTGACGAGCTTGGAGGTGATGTCCACGATCTGGATCATCCGGTCGTACGGCATGCGGGTGGGGCCGATCACGCCGAGAGTGCCGACGACCTGGCCGTCGACCTCGTACGGTGCACTGACGATCGAGAGTTCCTCGAAGGGCACGACCTGGCTTTCGCCACCGATGTAGATGCGCACCCCGGCGGCCTGGCTGGAGATGTCGAGCAGGCGCATCAACTGTGTCTTCTGCTCGAAGAGGTCGAACGCGCGGCGCAGGTTGCCCATGTCGCCGGCGAAGTCGCTGACCGACAGCAGGTTGCGCTCCCCCGAGATGACGACCTCGTCCTGTTCCTGGGTCAGCGCCTCTGTGCTCGCATGCACTGCGGCCTGCATCAGCGCGGCGATTTCGCTGCGCAGGGTTTCGACTTCCTTCTTCAGTCGCTCGCGCACCTGCTCCATGGCCAGGCCGGCGTAGTTGGCATTGAGGTAGTTGGCGGCCTCGATAAGTTGGGTCTGGGAATAGTCGGCCTCGGTGAAGATGACGCGGTTTTGCACGTCGCCGTCGGGCGAGACGATGATGACCAGCAGCCGCTTCTCGGACAGCCGCAGAAATTCGATGTGCCTGAAGACCGACGTGCGCCTCGGCGCCATGACGACACCGACAAACTGCGACAGGCTGGAGAGCAGATTGGCGGCGTTGGCGATCACCTTTTGCGGCTGCTCGGCGGCAAGCTTCGGCGGCTGGGGGCCGTCACGCTGCACCGTCAGCATGGTGTCGACGAACAGGCGATAGCCGCGGGCAGTGGGAATGCGGCCGGCCGAGGTGTGCGGGCTGACGATGAGCCCGAGGGCCTCGAGGTCCGACATGACGTTGCGGATCGTGGCGGGCGAGAGGTCAAGCCCCGAAGCGCGCGAGAGCGTGCGCGAGCCGATAGGCTGGCCGTCGGCGATATACCGCTCGACCAGCGCTTTCAACAACAACTTGGCACGATCATCGAGCATCGGGTCATTTTACTTTCTTACCACCTGCGCGCGACAGGGAGGCAGGTTTTTCGACCAGCGACCCGGACCTTGCCGCCAGGCGCAAGGCATTGATTGCAAACGCACCTCAGGGATGGCCGGCGCTCTTGAATCGAACCGTCGCTGTGGCGGCACTGACCTCCATGAGCCGGGTCGGGTCCGCCGCCCGACCGAGCATCGTGAAGCGCAGTGGGCCCATGGACGTCGCGCCCAACAGGGGAACGTGGACGCCCGCGTAGTGCATGGAAGGCTGTCCCTCGCTCTTCACGCGGTAGCTGACCTGGCGGCCGGGCCGGCCATCGACGACGGCATCGATTTCTTGCACATCCGATGCGCCGTGCGGCACACGCAAAGGGTCGGCGTAGAGACCCAGGTCGTAGGTGACCACCAGACCCGGCGACACAAACTGCCCAGCTGACGAATCGACGCCAGCCGACTTGCGAACCCAGCTCGACGGTACGCAGACGGCGAACCCCGGCAGGGAATGCACCACGCAGGGCGCGGCCCAAACGCAACTTCCAAGCAATGCGATGCCGCACGCGAAGCCGAAAGGCCGCAGTGCACCCCGCACAGGACTCCGCAAGATGACCTGAAATGCCGGCTTGTGCATTCAGACCTTCGCAACCTTTCGTCTGCGCGCGCCGGCAACCGCGGCAAGCCCGAGGCCCACCAAGGCGATGGAGCCAGGCTCGGCCACGTCATTGGCGGCAACGACGACGGCGTAGGGCTGGATGTCGATGTAACGTTGACCCAACGCATCGATCTGGACCAAAGGGCTGCTCAAAATCATGTCGATCTGGTACGGAAGCAGAAAGCCGAAGCCCCCTTGCAGGCCACTGGTCAGCAGGTTGCCGTCTGTTTCGTCATGGCTCAAACCAAGATTGTGGCCCAACTCATGGCCCATCACGTTGATCGGAGCATTGGCGCCGAACTGCACGCCTCCAGCTCCTGCGACGCTCGAATCGATCACGACGAAATGGCCGGGCACCCCGGCACAACCGGCGATGTTGGACAACGCGATACCGCAGAAATTGATGCTGTCCACGAAGAACATTGAAACGATCGGGGAGGTGAATCCGAACGCACCGAGGGCATTCATCTCACTGTCGTCGTCGATGGCCGCGAGGGCTGTGTTGAAGATGGTGAGCGATTGACGGAAACGAATGTCGATGGGGTTTTGGCCGAAAGCAGTCTGCCCATACACCGCATCGAGCCCCGCTTCATTCAATGTGACGTACCCCGCATTGGCAGAACCTGCGCCGCCGAATGCGCACAGCGCAACTGCCGACGCAATGGAGGCGGGACGAAATTTTTTGGCCAGCCAGCGCTTTCCAATTGCGCTCCACTGCCTTGAAACGGTGTTTTTCATATCTGAATGACCCTTTATTGTTCATGTGATTCGGCCGCAAAGTTTGCAAGAACTAATCGAATCAAAGTAAAACTTATGTATGTAATAAATTCGCTTCTGCATGATGTACCGGTGAAAGAGGGTCGTCATGCATGCGGTTCAGTGGAATGTGGCGCCCCTTGCCCAACCAACTGAGCATTGAGGGCACCGCCTTGCGGGGTAAAAAGCCATTCGAAATGACGCCCATCGACCGGGAGCCAGGGCTTTGATGATGTAATTTGAGAATGACCCTCAAATTCCGCCGCGTTGCGCTGTTCGGCAAATA
>JAQGMX010000458.1 GCA_028292145.1 Variovorax sp. | reverse complement strand
ATGCCTCGATCTCGAACAGCCCGCCGCCGGCCGCCTTGATCATGAATTCCCTGTCGTCGTCGGAGAGCGACTTGCTTGACATCACGTCCTTGCCACCGGTTGCGGCGGACTGCGCCACGGCGCCTGTTGTCGACATACCGGCCAAGGCGGCGACGAAAAGCACGGATAAGAGTTTGTGTTTTTTCAATTGCGTCTTTCTGATTGAGATCCCGGAAAGATTCCTTGATCAGCACAGAGATTCGGCCGGCTTCGGCAGTCTCGCCGTGGGCCGACTCGCACTGTGGCTGTAGGCCTCGACAGGCGTCTTTTTCAAGTCGGCATGCGCTCGAAATCCGCGATCGAAACGGGCCGACTGAACAGGAAACCCTGGAACCGCGTGCATCCGTGCCTCTCCAGAAAGATGCGCTGCTCTTCGGTTTCCACGCCTTCGGCAATCAGTTCGACATCGAGGTTTCGCGCCATCCCGATGATGGTCTGCACGATCGTCTCGATCTTGGGATCGACCCCGATGCCGCCGACGAAATACTTGTCGATCTTCAACTGGTCCAGCGGCAGTTGCGTCAGGTAGGAAAGCGACGAGTAGCCGATGCCGAAATCGTCCATCGAGAAACGGATGCCGAGCGACTTGAGCCGCTGCATCTTCCGGATCGTCTCCGGCACGTGGCTCTGCAACAGGCTTTCGGTGAGCTCCAGCTTCAACAGCCTCGGGTCTGCGCCGGACGCAGCGATGGCTTTTTCCACCTCGTCGACGAAGTCTTCCCGCCGGAACTGACGGGCGCTGACGTTGACGGCGATCTCAAGCTGCGACCGGCCCGGCACGCCGCGCCAGGCCGCCAGTTGCGCGCAGGCCATTTCCAGTACTTGGCGACCGAGCGGGACGATGAGCTCTGTGTCTTCCGCCACCGAAATGAATGCGCCTGGCAGCACCAGTCCCCGCTGCGGATGCTGCCACCGAACAAGCGCCTCGACGCCGACGGTCGCTCCCGAACCGTCGACCTGCGTCTGGAAATGAAGCACGAACTGACGGGCTTCGAGCGCTTCGCTGAGTTCGTTTTCCAGCGCCGATCGCGCAGCCACTTCCGCCTGCATGTCGGGCTCAAAGAACCGCAGGGCGTTGCCGCCGGCCGTCTTGGCGACGTACATCGCGATGTCCGCCTGCTTCAGAAGCTCCTCGAGCGAGCGCTCGCCGCCGTCGAACAAGGCGATGCCAAGACTGCATGTCCGGTGATAGGTCGTGGCAGTGTCGAGACGGAACGGCACATTCAGCGCCGCGATGATGCGCTCGCCGACCTCGCGCGCCTGCACACGGGCTGCTTCGCGACCGTCGCCGAGGTTTTCGAGCATCACGACGAATTCGTCGCCGCCGAGCCGGGCCACGACATCGCCCGGCCGGATGTGCAGGCTGACGCGCGCCGCCGCTTCCTTGAGCAGCAGATCGCCCATCGCGTGACCGAGCGCGTCGTTGAGCATCTTGAAATTGTCGAGATCCAGAAAAAGCAGCGCGCCGTAGCGGCCGCTTCCGGGTTCGATGCGGACGGCGACATCCATCAGGTCCAGAAGCATCCGGCGATTGGGCAGGCCCGTGAGGACATCGTAGAAAGCCAGCTGCCGGATATGACGGGTGGCGAGCTCTGCCTGCGTGATGTCGCGCAGGATCACGATGTAGCTGGGCCGCTCGGTGCTTTCCGTCGGTTTTCGCGAGACAAGCACCTCGAAGAAACGCGGCGAGTCGGGCGCACTTTTGACAGCCAGCTCGAATTTCCGGCCCTTGCGTCGCTCGTGACCCCCTGCGCCCCCTGCTTCGCGAATGGCCTGCATGACCTGCTCTGCCGCCGATGCTGGCAGCATTTCTCCGATCCTTCTGCCCACCGGTCCGATGTCCGCTGCGATGGCGCCCTGCCCCTGCGGCGCATGGAACCGGAGGCAGATGCCGTTGCGATTGAGTTCCAGCAACGTGTCCGGTAGCGCATCCAGCGTGGCTTGCAGCTGTGCGCGCCCCTCGAAGAGCTGCGCCGTGTATTTCTTCTTTTCGGTCACGTCCTGGTAGATGCAGACCAGGCCGCCGTCGGGCGTCCGGTTCCTGATCGACCGGATGACCCTTCCATCGGGCAGTTTCAGTTCTTCTTCGTCTTGCGACGAAACAGTTGTGAGGACAGGCAGGCGCCGGTATTGCGCTGTCAGGTCGGCGATCGGTCGGAACGGCCGATGGAGGCCGGTCAAGTCCCTCGCTCGCGGAAAAATGTCGTGAAACGACCGGTTCCAGACCAGCATCCGCTGGTCGGCATCGAGCAGCACGAAACCGACCTGCATGGATTCGAGCGCCTGATCGAGGGTGGCACGCGAACGTTGACGTTCCATCCGCTCCGTCCACTGGCGCAGCAGGCGCCGATGCAGCAGGAACGCGCTGAGCAGCAGCGCAGCAGCCAGAGCGCCGCCGATACCAAAAATGACGTTGCGCTCGCGCCGCCAGTCCGCCAGCGCCGACGACAGCGGAATACTGGCCGTGACCAGCACCTGCGTCTGCAGGCACGGCCGCGCGACGACGACCGCAGGCACCGCACTCAGGCGGGCGGGCGCAACGGCGAGCGACGCGTTTTCGCGTTGCGCGCCGAGGGCAGGCACCTGGCGGCGGTCATTGGGGACGAGACTGGCCGGCGTGCTGGCGAGCAACAGGCCGCTCTCGCGCTCGACGGTCACTTCCAGGCCGCCGATGTCCGCACCCTGGACCAGGATGTTCATGAGCAGCGCGATGTCCAGTTCGGCGACGGCGACGACCCGGTTGCCGTCGGGCAGCCGCAGTGCACGTGCGAAATAGAGCACCGGTCTGGACGTGGACGGACTGGTGACCGGTTCGCCGATGGATAGCGACGAAATCTTCTCGGCAAGGATGTGTTCGAGATGGCCATTGGGCAGCGGCAGCTTCGGACTGCTGCCGCGTCCGTGCTCGCCCGAGGAAACCAGCACGCTGCCGTCCGCCGAGACAAGAAAGAGTCTCTGGACCAGCGGATTCTGGTCGACGCCCATGTCCATGAGCCGGGATGCCCGGTTGCGACCGTCCCTTGCCGTCAGGTCTGCCGTCTGGGGCACCAGTTCACCGACGCCGGCCAGCAGAACATCGACGCCCAGCACGGCCCGGTTCAATGCGGCCTGCGCGCCGCCGATGAACCGGACCGCCTGCTGCTCCACGTTCGTGAACGCACGTCGGTACAACTCATGACTCGCGAGAAAGCAGGCCCCGGCCACCACCATCACCGCGAGGAAGGCCACGCCGTAGAGAAAGACCGCGCTGCGCGGTGAAGAACGGTTCGTCACCGGTAAGCAGGCGCCTTGATGCCGACGACCGGCCCAATGGTCGTGTCCCAGAGCGCCGGGCAGTCCGGCCCGCAGCGCTCGACCCAGCCCGGGAGCACTTGGCGCTCGAATATGCGTTTTCGCAAAATCTGGTCCGCAGGCGAAGGCCGCACAACTGCCAGCGCTTCCAGCGAGCCGGGCGCGCAGGTCGCCGTTGCGTTGCAGGGACGCTCGAAGGCCGATTGGTGCTCGGCCTCTTCCCAGATGGCTGCTTCCAGTTTCGGCATCTCCTTCAGCAACAAGACCCGGAGGTCTTCGGGCAAAGAACGCCAGGCATCGAGGTTGGCGGCGAAGACGGCGAGTCCCCATGAGATGGGAAGCGTGTAGATCGCCTTCGTCACGGCCGGAAGGCCGATGGCCTTGCCGGAGGCGGCACCGGTGATCGCGCAATCGGTCGATCCCGAACGGATGCTTGCGGTGACCTCCGCGAAAGGCGTCAGGACAGGAACTCCGCCCACCGAAACGACGAAATCGGACTGGGTCGACGAAGACACTCGCGTGCGACGGCCCGAAAGATCGTTCAGCCCGCGCAATGGTTCCCTGCAGAAGACCACCTGCGCCGGATACATATAGACAGCCAGCAACTCGGCGCCATGCCGTTCCCGCATGGCGCCGGCGAGCACCGGCCGGAATGCTGCGACGACCTTGCGCAAGGTGGCGACGTCCGGGTTCAGGGCTGCCAGATCGGGCGCCGACAGTTCGGGATACTGCCCGGCGACCAGGCCCAGCAGTGCCGTCCCGAAAGGCACCACGCCCAGACGGATCAGCGTCAGCATATCCTGCCCGGGCACGCCGGCGCGATCGAAGGGAACGATGCTGGCTGCATAGCGGCCCGCGCTGAGCCTGCCGAGCGTCTGCGTCCAGAACGGCTCCTCGTGGCGCTGGTATTGGCTGACGCTGGCCAGCCCGCCGACGATACGCAGCCGTACCGCCTCGCCGGGCGGGGTCGGCTGGGATGGTTGCGACGGTTGTGAAACTGCCGGGAAATGCGCGGCGAGGAAAAGCCCGAGCAGCCCCGAAAACAGCCACCTGCGCGATCCGGAGGACACAGGCATTGCGCGGTTCTTGTGCATGTACTTCCTTCGTTGTCTCGTCACATCACGCCGACTTGCCAATTTTTCTTTTCACGATCGGGACACAATCAGTGCACATTGTGTTGTACCCGCGATGGCCGCATCAAGGCCGTACGTGGCGAAAATCACGGACATGCACTTTTCCGTTTCCCTCCTCTCCGTCGCGTTGCTTGCCGGCTGCGCCGCACCTTCGACAAAACCCGACCTCGACGCCAACGCCAACGCCAACGCGCCCGCGAGTCTCCAGACAACCCAGACGCCACAAGAAACCCAGAACACGGCGTCCGCCTCGCATGACGCCGCATTCGCCGACTGGCTGAAGGAATTCCGTTCCAGTGCCCGCGCCGCCGGAATCGGCGAATCGACGCTCGCCAGAAGTCTGGACAACGTCAGCTTCCTGCCTCGCGTCATCGAGCTCGACCGGGCACAACCCGAGTTCACGCGCGCCGTCTGGGACTACCTCGACCGCACCGTGAGTGCGCAACGCGTGGCGATGGGCAGGGAGATGCTGCAGCGCGTCAGATCCGAGGCGCCGGGCGTCCTGCAGCAACAACCGACGGTGCCGCCCGAAGTCGTCGTCGCGATCTGGGGCATGGAAAGCAACTACGGTAGCAATTTCGGAAACACATCGACCGTCGACGCCCTTGCGACGCTGGGTTTCGAAGGACGGCGCGCAAGCTGGGCACGCAACGAGCTGTTGGCGGCGCTGAAGATCGTCGAGCGCGGCGACATCGCGCCCGAACAGATGATCGGCTCCTGGGCCGGCGCGATGGGACAGACTCAGTTTCTGCCGTCCAGCTTTTTGGCGTACGCCATCGACGGCGATGGCGACGGTCGCCGCGACATCTGGAACAGCCTTCCCGACGTCGTCGCATCGACCGGCAACTACCTTGCGAAGTCCGGCTGGCAGGCCGGCCAGCCGTGGGGCGTCGAAGTTCGCTTGCCCGCGTCGTTCGACTACGGCCGTGCCGACCCTTCGGTGGTCCGGTCGGGCACGGAATGGGCCGCAGAAGGTTTGACGACGGTCGACGGAAGCGGTTTGCCCGAACTGCCCAACGCGTCGGTGCTCTTGCCAGCCGGGGCGCGCGGCCCAGCCTTTCTGGTCGGTGCGAACTTTCGGGCCATCCTCAAGTACAACAACTCGACCAGCTATGCGTTGGCGGTCGGGAGCCTGTCGCAGCAGATCGCGGGAGGGCCGCCTGTGGTGACGCCCTGGCCGCGCGACATGCTGCCGCTCAGCCACGCGGAAGTCGTTCAGTTGCAGGAAGCGTTGGGCGCAAGGGGGTTTTCAAGCGGCGCCGCGGACGGTCTGTTCGGCCCTGCGACGCGCTCGGCATTGCGCGCCTATCAGCGCGGCGCCGGGCTGACTGCGGATGGATTTCCCAACGCGGCGTTGCTCCGGCGTTTGCTTCAGCCCTGAACGCCTGCCTTGGTCAGACCGCGTCCTTCTTGATGGCTTCGGCCTTCTTGTAGTCCGACAGCGGTGCGGGATCGTCCTTCGATTCCGCAAGTTGTCTGGCTGCCTCGGCCCGCTCTTCGGCTTCTTTCTTCTCGTCGAGCTCTTCGATCGAGCGGTCCAGTTCGGCTTCGAGCGATTTCAGGGAGGTGTCCTTGTCGGGAGTGGATGAGGTCATTTCTTTTTTCCGGATAGAGATCGATTCGAGTCTTTGGCCACCCGGACTTCTTGTCGTTTTTGTATTTGCCCGGCGCGATCTCACGATGCCATAGCTTCCCGTGCCCGAACGCGCAGCAGGGTTAAAACGCGGCGCTGTCCTGCACGCCCTCGTCGCTTAGGATTCAGCCTCAAGCATGGAAACCACTCGATGACCTACAAGATCCTGACCCTCAACGGCGTCAACCTCAACATGTTCGGCAAGCGCGATCCGGCGCAATACGGCACCGCCACGCTGGCCGAAATCGACGCTCAACTGGTCGCACTCGGCAAGGAACTCGATGCCGATGTCGAGAGCTTCCAGACCAATATCGAAGGCGTGATGTGCGAGCGCATCCACAAGGCTTTCGCAGACGGCGTCGATGCCGTGCTGATCAATGCCGGCGCCTGGACGCACTACAGCTACGGCATCCGCGATGCGCTGGCGATCCTGACCTGTCCGATCGTGGAGGTCCACATGTCGAACATCCACGCACGCGAGGCGTTCCGGCATCACTCCGTCTTCGGCGAGATCGTGAAAGGATCGGTCTGCGGCTTCGGCGCCGACAGTTACCTGCTGGCGCTCAGGGCGGCAGTGTCAGCCTTGAGCGCAGCAGCAAAGGCCAAATCGGCCTGAATCGGCTTGATCAGGCCGTACGGCCAGCCGGGACTTTCGACTCTTCGATCGTCCGTTCGCGCATCCGGTCGTATTCGTCCTTGTCGACCGGCACGGCGTTCGGATTGCCCAGATCGCGCATGTGGATGCGGTATGTCTCGCGTGCCGTGAACGCGGCGATGGCCGCGACGATGGTCACGCCCAGCGTGATCGAGCCGATCATCACCGGAATGTTCATCGCACCGGGAGGCGCAACCGCCACGAACAGCGCCGGCAGCATGGCCGTGACCAGCGTGCCCAGGTTCTGCGAGATGGCCATGCCGGACACGCGGGTGCGGGTCGGGAACATTTCCGGATAGAAGCTCGGGAACACGGCGTTGTAGCCCTGGTAGACCACGCCCCACATCAGCAGCGAAAACACGATCGCCATCGGCACGTTGTGGATGCTGATCGCATACAGGTAGGCGAACGACAGCAGGCCCGAACCGACCGCGCCGACCATGATCGGAATGCGTCGGCCGATCTTGTCGGAGAGGCTGCCGACGAACGGAATCACGACCACGGCGACGATGTTGCCCATCACCGGGATCCAGAGATACACGTCTTTCTCGAAGCCGATGCCGTAACCCGGCTGCACCGCGTAGGCCGCGCCGAAGATCGTCGTCACCACCGGAATCACGTTCATCAGCGAGCAGCACATCACGCGCAGCATGTCGCGCCAGCTTTCGGTCACGGCCTGGATCACCGGCGCCTTGGGCACCTTGCCGGACTTGTCGACTTCGGCAAAAGCCGGCGTTTCATCGACTTCGCGGCGAATGATGTAGCCCGCAACGATCACGATGAAGCTCAGCAGGAATGGAATGCGCCAGCCCCACGAGTTGAACTGCTCGGCCGGCATGTAGTGCGCCAGCGGCAGAAAGACGGCAGCGGCCATGATCTGGCCGGCCTGCACGCCCTGGAGCGTGAAGCTCGCAAAGAAGCCGCGGCGCCCGAACGGCGCGTGCTCCAGGATCATCGAACTCGCGCCGGAGATTTCTCCCGCCACCGCGAAACCTTGAATCAGGCGCATCAGCACCAGCAGCGCTGGCGCCCAGAGGCCGACCTGGTCGTAGGTCGGCAGCAGGCCGACGGCCACGGTCGAAAAACCCATCAGGAACATGCAGATGACGAGAACCTGCTTGCGGCCGTGCGTGTCGCCGAGATGGCCGAGCACGAAAGCGCCGATCGGGCGCGCGACGTAGCCGACGCCGTAGGTGGCGAGCGACGCGATGATGGCGATCTTCGGGTCGCCCTTCGGAAAGAAGATCTGCGGAAAGATCAGCGCGGCGGCGGTCGCGTAGATGAAGAAGTCGTAGTACTCCAGCGCCGAGCCGATCCAGCCGCTGGCTGTCGCTTTCTTCGTCTGGTGCCTGCCTTGAGGCTCGTTGTGGGTTGCTGGATTGGCCATGGGTTGTCTCCGATGTGGATGGAATGCTCTGCGGTGAACGGTGAACGGTGAACGGTAGAGAAAGTCAGTGCTGTGGCTGCGCCTGTTCCTGTGCCTGCGCCGCCATCCGGGCCGGCGCATTGCTGCTGCCGTAGCCGTCGTAGCCGCCGATGCGCTGGACGATCTCGAAGAAAGTGCCCTCGCCTTCGAGGCTCTCTGTATAGATATGCAGATAGTCGCCGGCCGCGGAGCGATCGAACAGCACGCCGGCCGCGCGCATGCGTTCGACGAGCGCGGGCTCGATGTCCAGCCGGGTCGGCAGATCATCGTGGTAGTTCGGCGAAATCGGCACGAAACGCACGCCGTCAGCGCGCAGCCGGGCGACCGTTTCGAAGATGTCGTCGCAACGCAGCGCGATGTGATGCACCGCGCCGCCGCCGGTCACGTTCAGCATGCGCGCGGTGCGCGTGCGCTGGCTCATGGAAACGTTGAGCACCAGGCGCACGCTGCGGTCTGCATTGGCGACGCCGCGGCTGCGGATCAGGCCGAACGGATCGGCCAGTTCGAGGCTTTCTCCCGGCGCCAGGCCGAGCACGGCGCGCGAAAACAGCACCCAGGTGTCGAGCTGGTCGACCGCCAGACCGAGCGCGACATGGTCGATGGCCAGCAGACCGGCGCCCTGCCCGGCTCCGGCTCCGGCTCCGGCTCCGGCCGGCTCGCCGTCGTCTTCGAGGATGAAATCGGCCTCGTACAAACCATTCGGGCCGAGCGACGACGGCACGAAGTGCAGCAGATTGCCGCCCGGTGCGACGATGGCCGGCACGGCGACTTCCTGCGGCCCGACCGGGCTGTCGTAGCGCTGCGAGCGCATCGCCACGGCGCGTTCCACCGCCGTCTGCGGGTCCGCAGCGCGGATGCCCAGCGCGCAGACCGACGTGCCGTGCGCGTCGAAGCGCTCCCGTGCGAACGAGTCGGGCTGCGCGTTGACGATCAGGTGCACGTCGCCTTGCCGGTACAGCGACACCGCCTTGGAACGATGCCGGCCGACGCGGCGAAAGCCGAACTGGCCGAACAGCGTGCCGAGCGTCGCAGCGGATTTCTCGTCCGCCGCGAATTCGATGAAGGTGATGCCTTCGAGCTTCGGAACGGGCGGCGGGCTGAAAAGCTCGATGGCGCGTGCAACCTGACGTTTCGGCGCTGCGGCCAGCCGCGTGCGCGCCTCGCTTTCCAGATACAGCAACGAGCGCATCGCATCGACCGCGATGCGGCGGTTCGGCGTCTCGCGGAACACGTCGTTGAAGATTTCCAGCGACAGCGGCCCGGTGTAGCCGGCGCGCAGCGTCTGCACGAAGAAATCGATCACGTCGAGCTCGCCCTGCCCCGGGAACGAACGGTGATGGCGCGCCCACTGCAGCACGCTCATCTCCAGCAGCGGCGCGTCGGCCATCTGCAGGAAGAAGATCTTGTCGCCCGGAATGTCGGCGATGCCGGCCGGATCGTCCTTCAGCGACAGCGTATGGAAGCTGTCGAGGATCAGGCCGAGGCCCGGATGGTCGGCGCGGCGCACGATGTCCCACGCCTGTCCGTACAGCGAGGTCTTGCGGCCCCAGGCCAGCGCCTCGAAGCCCACGCGCAACCCGCGGCGGCTGGCGCGCTCGGCGAGTTCATGCAGTTGCGCGGCGGCGAGCGCCGGATCGTCGATGGTCGCCGGCGACGTGTTCGAGCAGCAGAGCACCAGCGGCGCGCCCATCGCCTGCATCAGGTCGAACTTGCGCTCGGCGCGGTCCAGGCTGCGACGGAACTGCGGCTCCGGCATGGCTTCGAAATCGCGGAACGGCTGGTAGAGATCGATCGACAGGCCCAGATCGGCGGCGATGCGGCCCAGGTCTGCGGCCGTGCCGTTGAAATTGATGAAATCCGCTTCGAACAGTTCGATGCCGTCGAAACCTGCCGCTGCGATGGCTTCGAGCTTCTGGCGAAGGGTGCCGCTCAGCGAGACGGTGGCGATGGAACGATGCATGGCGGCGACTGTAGAAAGTAGTGAGATTAGTCACAATGCCATCCAACCCTGATTCGATCGATGATCGATCGCCACCGATCACCCTGCGAACGAAACACGGGTAACACCCAAGACCGATGATGACCACACACACCATGCCCGACCCTGAATCCACACCTGTCATCGACCGAAAACTGCTGATCGAAGGCCTCGGTCGCGGCCTGCGCGTCATCGAAGCCTTCTCGGACGACCGGCCGCGCATGACCGCCACAGAAGCCGGCGCTGCCGCCGCCCTCACCCGCACCGCGGCGCGACGCTACCTGCTGAGCCTGGTGCATTACGGCTATGCCGCGACGGACGGCAAATATTACTGGCTGCTGCCGCGCGTCTTGCGGCTCGGCGAAGCGTTCCTGGACAGCGCGCGCATTCC
>JAQGMX010000448.1 GCA_028292145.1 Variovorax sp. | reverse complement strand
GCCGTCATCGCGCATCCGCATCCGCTGTTCGGCGGCACGATGGACAACAAGGTCGTGCAGACGCTGGCGCGCGCCTTCGTCGCCAGCGGCTGGACAGCCGTGCGGTTCAACTTCCGCGGCGTCGGCGCCAGCCAGGGCGTGCATGACGAAGGCCGCGGCGAGACCGAGGATTACCGCGCTGTCGTCGCGCAGGTCGCGCCGGCGGGTGAGCTGGCAGTCGCCGGGTTTTCGTTCGGCGCCTTCGTGGCGATCAACGCGTTGCAGACGCTCTGGACCGAACGCGAAGTCTCCAGCGTGGCGCTGATCGGCGCCAGCGTCGCGCGGGTGCTTCCGCCGCCGCTGCCCGAGGGTGCCGGCGAGCGCGCGATCGTCGTTCACGGCGAAGCCGACGACACGGTGGCCCTTGCCGCCGTGATGGATTGGGCGCGGCCGCAGTCACTCCCTGTCACAGTCGTCCCCGGGGGAGGCCATTTCTTTCACGGACAATTGCCGCTGCTCAAGCATCTCGTCGCCCGTCACCTTCGCGCGGGCTAGTTTTCCGGTCTTTCCAGTTTTTCCTCCCCAATGAATCGTTTTTCCGTTGCGCTTCGTGCGCTGATGGCGACCGCCGCCACTTCGTTCTGCATGTTCGCCGCCGCGCAGGTGCCGGTGCCGCCCGAGATCGCGGCGCGCAGCTATCTCCTTCTCGACGTCACGGCCAACCAGATGTTGGCGCAGAAGGACATCGACAGTCCGGTCGAACAGGCCTCGCTGACCAAGCTGATGTCGGCCTACCTCGTGTTCGATGCGCTCAAGGCCAAGAAACTGACGCTGACGCAGACGCTGCCGGTCAGCATCCGCGCCTGGAAGATGCCGGGCTCGCGCATGTTCGTCGACCCGAAGATGCAGGTGCCGGTCGACGACCTGATCAAGGGAATGATCGTGCAGTCGGGCAACGACGCCACCAACGTGCTGGCCGAGGGTGTCGGCGGCACGATCGAGCATTTCGTCGAACTCATGAACGTGCAGGCCAAGGCGCTCGGCATGAACGGCACCAGCTACAAGAACGCCGAGGGACTCACCGCGCCAGGCCACACCACGACCGCCCGCGACCTGAGCATCGTCGCGACGCGCCTGATGCGCGACTTCCCGGAGTACATGCACTACTACGCGATCAAGAAGTACCGCTACCCGGGCACGCCGTCAACCAACGACACCAACCGCAACCTGCTGCTGTTCCGCGACCCGACGGTCGACGGCCTGAAGACCGGCCACACCGAAGCCGCTGGCTACTGCATGGTCGTCACCGCCAAGCGCGATTTCCCGAACATCGGCGGCGGACGTCGCCTGCTGACGATCGTGCTCGGCGCGTCGAGCGAGAACGCCCGTGCCACCGAATCGCAGAAGCTGATCAACTGGGGCTACACCGCCTACGACGCGGTCCGCCTGTTCGAAGCCAACCAGCCGGCGGCGACGCCTGCCGTCTGGAAGGGCAAGTCGGACACGCTGAAGCTCGGTCGCACCGAAGCCATCGTGGTGGCCGTGCCAGCCGGTTCGGCGACCCGAATCAAGACGCAGATCGCGCGTCCGGAGCCGTTGGTGGCGCCGTTCGCCAAGAACCAGCCCGTGGGCACGCTGAAGGTGATGCTGGGCGACGAGCCCGTCACAGAAGTGCAACTGGTCGCGCTCGAAGCCGTCGAGCAGGCCGGCATCCTGGGCCGCGCCTGGGACGCCGTGCGCCTCTGGATCAAGTAAGCGGTGCTATACTCGCGGGCTTTTCGGAAAAAACCGAAGGGTTTCACGTTTTTGTCATTTCCCGGTTCCTCGTGTCACGACGAGGGTCACGATCGGGATGTTTTGGGATTCATTCATTCATGCCAACCATCAATCAACTGGTGCGTCAGGGTCGAACGGTCGAAACGATCAATTCGAAAAGCCCTGCCATGCAGAACTCGCCGCAACGCCGCGGTGTCTGCACCCGGGTCTACACCACGACCCCAAAGAAGCCGAATTCGGCACTTCGTAAAGTTGCCAAGGTTCGCCTGACCAACGGCTTCGAAGTCATCTCCTACATCGGCGGCGAAGGCCACAACCTGCAGGAACACAGCGTCGTGCTGGTTCGCGGCGGTCGTGTCAAGGACTTGCCAGGTGTTCGCTACCACATCGTGCGCGGTTCGCTCGACTTGCAAGGCGTGAAAGACCGCAAGCAGTCGCGTTCCAAGTACGGCGCAAAGCGCCCAAAGAAGGCTTAAGTCCTTCCGTATTCATTCAGCGGTGTTCGGCGTGCCTTGGCGGGTGCATCGGACGAAGTGACCCGATTTTGGGTCGAGTAAGTGAGAGTTCTTGTTGGCTCTCGCGGCACCGGAAACGGCGCCAACTGAAGCAAAGAGGTTAGTAACATGCCACGTCGTCGCGAAGTCCCCAAACGTGAAATCCTGCCGGATCCAAAGTTCGGCAATGTCGAGCTGTCCAAATTCATGAACGTGATCATGGAAGGCGGCAAGAAGGCGATCGCCGAACGCATCATCTACGGTGCGCTCGACCAGATCGAGAAGAAGAACCCAGGCAAGGACCCGGTCGAAGCCTTCACCATGGCCATCAACAATGTGAAGCCAATGGTCGAAGTGAAGTCGCGCCGCGTCGGTGGCGCGAACTACCAGGTGCCCGTCGAAGTGCGCCCGGTCCGTCGTCTGGCGCTGTCGATGCGCTGGATCAAGGAAGCCGCCCGCAAGCGCGGCGAGAAGTCGATGGCCCTGCGTCTGGCCAACGAACTCATGGAAGCCACCGAAGGTCGTGGCGGCGCCATGA
>JAQGMX010000440.1 GCA_028292145.1 Variovorax sp. | reverse complement strand
GCATCGCTTTTTTCGACATCGACGGCGTTCTGACCGATGGCGGCGTCTATTTCAGCGAGCACGGCGAAACGCTCAAGCGCTTCAGCGTGCTCGACGGCTATGGCCTCAAGCTGCTGCGCATGGCCGGTATCGTGCCGGCGGTGATCACCGGCCGCGATTCGAAGCCGCTGCGCGTGCGGCTCGAAGCGCTCGGCATCGTGCACGTGCGCTACGGCACCGAAGAAAAGCTGCCTGCTGCCAAGGCGATGCTGGCGCAACTCGGATTTGACCGGACGCAAGCGGCAGCCATCGGCGACGACTGGCCCGATCTGCCGATGCTCGGCCACGCGGCGTTTGCCGTCGCACCGGCCAACGCGCACGCCGAAGTCCGCGCAATGGCGCATTACGTGACCACCGCGCGCGGCGGCGACGGCGCGGCGCGCGAATTCTGCGATCTGCTGCTGACGGCAGGCGGCCACTACCGCCGCATGCTTGACGATGCGCGTGGCGACACGCTGCGCACCGGGAGCGGCGCCGCATGAAACCCGTGCTGAAACTGCTCCGCGACGGCGTCGACCGTCTGACGATGTACCTGCCCGTCATCCTGGCGGCGGGGCTGGCGCTCGGCACCTACTGGCTGGTGCGGAATGCCCCCAAGCTGTTCGAGCCGACCACCGCCGCAGCACCGGTGCACGAGCCCGACTATTTCATGCGCAGCTTCGTCGTGAAGAATTTCCTGCCAAACGGCGACCTGCGCAGCGAACTGTTCGGCAAGGAAGGCCGTCACTATCCCGACAACGACACGCTGGAAGTCGACCAGGTTCGCCTGCGCTCGATCTCGCCGCAAGGCCTGACGACGCGCGCGACAGCCGACCGCAGCCTGTCGAACGGCGACGCCACCGAGGTCCAGCTGTTCGGCAACGCCATCGTCGTCCGCGATGCCGCAACCACGCCGACCGGGCAGCAATTGCCGCGTCTCGAATTCCGTGGCGAGTTCCTGCACGCCTTTCTGGACACCGAGCGCGTCAAGTCGAACAAGCCGGTGACGCTGATTCGCGGCAAGGACCAGTTCACGGCCGACAACCTCGATTACGACAACCTCAGCGGCGTCGCGAATCTGCAGGGACGTGTGCGCGGGACGCTGATTCCGACGATGACGCCGGCACCCGCCGCACCGCCGGCCCGCGCCAAGCGCTGAGCTTGACGCCGCCTGGAAGCTGCACGGTGCCGCTGGTCTTCATCACCGGGGCTTCGAGCGGAATCGGCCAGGCGCTGGCCGGGCGCTTTCATCGCGCCGGCTACCGCCTCGCGCTGGCCGCGCGCCGGACCGACGAAATGATGGCCTGGGCGACCCGGCACGGCATCGCCGTCGACGGTGCGAACTGTGCGATCTACGGCGTCGATGTCGCCGATATCGATGCCGTCGTCACGGCCGGCAACCGCTGCATTGCGCAGCAGGGCGTGCCGGATGTGGTGATCGCCAACGCCGGCATCAGCGTCGGCATCGACACCTCGGTGCGCGACGATCTGGACGTGATGGCGCGGGTTCTCGCGTTGAACAACACCGGGTTGGCGGCGACATTCCATCCGTTCGTGGCCGGGATGCGCCTGCGCGGCAGCGGGCGGCTGGTGGGCATCGGCAGCGTCGCCGCGATCCGCGGACTGCCGGGGCATGGCGCTTATTGCGCCAGCAAGGCCGGCGTCGTCGCGTATTGCGAGAGCCTGCGCGGCGAATTGCGCGGATCGGGCGTCAAGGTCGTGACGCTGTGCCCGGGATACATCGATACGCCGCTGACGCGGGGCAACAGCTACAGCATGCCGTTTCTGATGCCGGTCGACGATTTCGCCGACAAGGCGTTTCGCGTCATCGAAGCCGGCGCAAGCTACCGCGTGATCCCTTGGCAGATGGGCGTGGTCGCGAAGCTGATGCGGCTGCTGCCGGATGCCGTGTTCGATCGGCTGGCCGCCGGTCGGGGTCGAAAGAAACGCGTCGGGGAATAGCGCGTCGGACGCAGGTGGAAAAGCAAAAAAGCTCCACGAGGAGCCTTTCGTTGTACGGATCAGTAGCCGCCGTTGCCGCCACCGCCGTAGCCGCCACCACCTCCATTACCACCGCCGCCGCTGCGACCACCGCCGCCGCCACGTGGGCCGGCACCGTAGGGGCTGCGGAAACCGCCATCGCCACCACCGCCGCCGCTTCGGCCGCCACCACCGCCGTAACCGCCTCCGCCGCCACCACCACTGCGGCCACCGCCGCCGCCGTAGCCACCGCCACCACCGCTGTTGCCGCCGCCGTAGCCACCGCCGCCACCACTGTTACCGCCACCACCGTAGCCGCCGCCGCTGCTTCCACCGCCACCGTAGCCCCCACCGCCGCCGCCATATCCACCGCCACCACCACCGCTGCGGGGCGGGCGCGCTTCCATTGGACGGGCTTCATTCACCACGATGCCGCGGCCGCCGAGCGGCTGGCCGTTCATGCCGTTGATGGCTGCCTGCGCTTCGGCATCGCTGCCCATTTCGACGAAGCCGAAACCCTTCGAGCGACCGGTGTCGCGTTCCATCATCACCTTGGCACTGGTCACCGAACCGAACTGGCCGAAGGCCTGCTCGAGATCGCCGTCACGCACGGAATACGGCAGGTTGCCGACGTACAGTTTGTTGCCCATCGAGGGACTCCTAAAAAACACATCAATGAAAGCGATGGAGTCCCGAAGGCGCCATCTCGACGAAGCTGCCGAGCCGCGCGAAACTGACCAATCACCGAGTTGACTTCCCAGGAAATTTGAAGGAAGGCTCGTGCATTATGAGTCAAATACAAAAAATTCAAACAGGTGTTTCCCGTAATCCAAAGCTCCGAAAACTTCGGGCGTAGCGATGCGCTAAACTGCCCCGGCGCCGATTTGCTACAGCTTGCGGGCGCTTTATAAATTCAGCTAAAGACACAGGCAAACCCGGCTCGTCTTTGGCGAGGCCGGGTTTTTTGTTGCCAACGTGTCCTGTCCATGTCCTCTTTCGAAGTCGTTCCCCAGTCGATGTCGTTCGCGCAAGCGCTGCCGTTGCGCAGCGGCGCGTCGCTCGGCAGCTATTCGCTGGCCTACGAAACCTACGGCACGCTGAACGCCGCCCGCAGCAATGCGGTGCTGGTGTGCCATGCGCTCAACGCGTCGCATCATCTGGCCGGCGTCTATGCCGGGCAGCCGAAATCCGAGGGCTGGTGGGACAACATGATCGGGCCCGGAAAACCGCTCGACACCGACCGCTTCTTCGTCATTGGCGTGAACAACCTGGGCTCCTGCTTCGGCTCGACCGGGCCGATGGACGTCAATCCCGCGACCGGCCGCGTCTACGGCGCCGATTTCCCGGTCGTCACGGTCGAAGACTGGGTACACGCGCAGGCCGCCCTGCTCGACGCGCTCGGCATCCGCACGCTGGCCGCGGTGATGGGCGGCAGCCTCGGCGGCATGCAGGCGCTGTCGTGGACGCTGCAGTATCCCGACCGGGTGCGCCATGCCGTGGTCGTCGCCAGCGCGCCGAACCTCACGGCCGAGAACATCGCCTTCAACGAAGTCGCGCGCCGCGCCATCGTCACCGATCCGGAATTCCACGGCGGGCACTTCTATGAACACGGCGTGATTCCGCAGCGCGGCCTGCGCATCGCCCGGATGATCGGCCACATCACCTACCTCAGCGACGACGTGATGAACACCAAGTTCGGCCGCCAGCTGCGCAGCGCCGTCGAGGGCGAAGTCGCCGGCACGGATTACCGCTATTCGACGCAGGACATCGAGTTCCAGATCGAAAGCTACCTGCGCTACCAGGGCGACAAGTTCAGCGAGTATTTCGACGCCAACACCTACCTACTGATCACCCGCGCGCTCGATTATTTCGACCCGGCGCGCCAGTTCGGCGGCGATCTGACGGCCGCTTTTGCAAGCGTCAGCGCGAAATTCCTGCTGGTGAGCTTCACGACGGACTGGCGCTTCGCACCCGCGCGCAGCCGCGAACTCGTCAAGGCGCTGCTCGACAACCGCCGCAGCGTCAGCTACGCCGAAATCGACGCGCCGCACGGCCACGACGCCTTCCTGCTCGACGATGTGCGCTACATGGGTGTGGTGCGGTCGTATTTCGAGCGCGTTGCAGCGGAATTCCAGTCATGAGCGATCTCGATACGCAAAAACTCATCGCCCGCCTGGTGCCCGAGGGCGCGCGCGTGCTCGATCTCGGCTGCGGCGACGGCGCCCTGCTCGACCTGCTCCAGCGCGAGCGCGGCTGCAGCGGCTACGGCGTGGAAATCGCCGACGGCAACGTGCTCAAGTGCATTCGCCGCGGTGTCGACGTGATCCAGCTCAACCTTGACGAGGGGCTCGCGATGTTCGACGACGCGTCTTTCGACGTCGTGCTGCAGATCGACACGCTGCAGCATCTGCGCAACGCCGAAGTCATGCTGCGCGAGACCGCGCGGGTCGGCCGGCTGGGCATCGTCGCGTTCCCCAACTTCGCGCATTGGCCGAACCGCCTGAGCATCGCGCGCGGCCGCATGCCGGTGACGCGCCGCCTGCCGTATCAGTGGTACGACACGCCCAACATCCGCGTCGGCACTTTCGCCGATTTCGAGGTGCTGGCGCAGAAGAACAAGCTGCGCGTGCTCGATGCCTTCGGCGTGCAGGACGACCGCGAAGTGCGGCTGCTGCCGAACCTGCGCGCCGGCACCGCCGTCTTCAAGTTCGAACGGGCCTGACGCCGTGGCGCTGACGCTGGCGGCGCCGGTCCACAGCGAAGTCGTCATCAAAAAAAGCCGCTTCATCGGCTGCGTGCAACCGGTCGACGGCCGCGATGCCGCGGTCAGGATCGTCGACGAACTGCGCCGCCGGCATCCCGGCGCGGCCCACGTCTGCTGGGCGCTGATGGCCGGCGGCCAGTCGGCGGCCAACGACGACGGCGAGCCGGGCGGCACCGCGGGTCGGCCGATGCTCGAAGTGCTGCGTCACCAGGAACTCGAAGGCGTGCTGGCCACGGTCGTGCGGTATTTCGGCGGCGTGAAGCTGGGCGCCGGCGGGCTGGTCCGCGCGTACACCGACGCCGTCGCACAGGCGCTGCTCGGCGTGGAGAAGCTGACGCTGCAGCGGCTGCGCACCTTGGTCTGCGCCGTGCCGTATGCGATGGAAGGGATGCTGCGACGCGAACTCGCGGGCGCCGGCGCGACACTGATCGCGGTGTCGCACGGCTCGCTGGTGCGCTTCGTCTTCAGCGCGGTCGATGCGGAAGCGGACGCGCTCAGGCTGCGCATCGACGACGCGGCGCAGGGCCGCGCCGCATGGGAAGACGAAGATCTGGTGCGGAACGACTGACAGCTCAGCCGAGCGAGTGGCCGCAATGCCGGCAGAACTGCGCATCGGACGCATGTGCATCGGCGCCGCAACCGTCGCATTGTCTTGGCGACGTTTCCGGCAGGCCTTCGCGCCCGAAACGCACCATTTCCGCCGAAACGATGCCCGTCGGCACCGCGAGCACGCCCCAGCCCAGCAGCATCATCACCGAGGCAATCGCGCGACCGAGACCGGTTTTCGGCACCAGGTCGCCGAAACCGACGGTCGTCATGGTCGAAATTGCCCAGTAGATCGCGACCGGAATGCTGGTGAAGCCGTGCTGCGGCCCTTCGACCACGTACATCAGCGTGCCGAGCACCAGGACCACCATGCCGACGAAACCGACGAAAACCATGATCTTCCGCCGGCTCGCCGCCAGCGCCGTGGCCAGCGCGCGGTATTCGGCGGCATAGCGCGACATCTTGAAGATGCGGAACACCCGCAGCAACCGCAGGATGCGGACGTCGATCAGCACCGAAAGCCCCGGCATGAGGATTGCGAGATAGGTCGGCAGCAGCGCCAGCAGGTCGATCACGCCGTAGAAGCTGCGCGCGTAGCGCAGCGGATGGCGCAGGCAGGCCAGCCGCGCGACGTATTCGAGCGTGAAGACGGCGGTGAAGATCCATTCGAAGACGCTGAACATCGGCCCCCAGCGCGCATGGATCGACTGCACGCTGTCGAGCACGACGACCATCACGCTGAACAGGATCACCGCGATCAGCGACAGGTCGAAGATCCGCCCGGCACGTGTCTCCGATTCGAAGATCACCGCGTACAGGCTCAGGCGCCAGCCTTCCGTCGGTTTGCCGAAGCGCGCTTCGACAGACGTGTCGCGCACGGCGGGAATGGTTGAAATCAGGGACATGCCGGATTGTCAGCGGTCTCCGGACGCAGGCGAAAGTACCCGTAATGCACCTCGACTGGTATTTGGTTACCAATCTTTCTTCCTAAAAGTGCCAAGGTGGTTCAATGCGTTCATACGATAGGCGTTTTCAGAGGAGCAGCCCTTGGCTTCACAGTCACCCTTCTTCGGCAAACGCGATCGCGAACCCGAATCCCCCGTTTCCCGTCCTGCACCGCTCGTCGGTTCCGGCAGCAATCTGGCTGGAACGCCGTTGCATTCTTCGTCTTCGCTGCCCCTGGGCGGCGCTGCCGCCACACAGGCAGCCGCAGCGGCTCCCGCTGTGAAAGAAGGCGGCAGCAAGCTCACCGTCGGCCCGAACATCAAGCTCAAGGGCGTCGAGATCACCGATTGCGACACGCTCGTGGTCGAAGGCACGGTCGAGGCGACGATGGATTCGCGCGTCATCCAGATCTCCGAACAGGGCGCCTTCAAGGGCTCCGCCGACATCGACATCGCAGAAATCCGCGGTGTGTTCGACGGCAACCTCACGGTGCGCGAGAAGCTCGTGATCCATTCGACCGGCAAGGTCACCGGCAAGATCCGCTACGGCAAGATCGTGATCGAAGAAGGCGGCCAGCTTTCCGGCGAAATCACCTTCGGCGCGAGCGAAGGCAAGAAGTCCGCGCTGTAATCTGCCGGCCTTTCCATGAAGGCACCTGCTGCGGCAGGTGCTTTTTCATTTGCGCCGCCGGTTCGTGTGCAACGCGCAGAATTGTGCTTTTTTCCTCACGCGGAGAATCCGATGAACGCCCCCCTGCACCGCGAAATGCCCACCGGCCTGCTCGACGCCGAACGCACGCTCTCCGAAGTCACCACGAAGTGGGACACCGACATCGTCCGGCAGCTGTCCGACTACATCGCCATCCCGGCCAAGTCGCCCGGCTTCGACAAGGAATGGATCGCCAACGGCTACATCGAGACGGTCATGCGCAACGCGGCCGCCTGGGTCGAGGCGCAGAAAATCGAGGGGCTGAAACTGGAGATCGTCCGGCTCGAAGGCCGCACGCCGGTGCTGTTCTTCGAAGTCGCCGCCACCGGCACGGCCATGACCGACACCGTGCTGATGTACGGCCACCTCGACAAGCAGCCCGAATTCACCGGCTGGCGCAACGATCTCGGCCCGTGGACGCCCAAGTACGAAGACGGAAAGCTGTACGGTCGCGGCGGCGCCGACGACGGTTATGCGGTCTACGCCAGCATCGCGGCGGTGCAGGCGCTCAAGAGCCAGGGCGTCGCGCATCCGCGCATCGTCGGGCTGATCGAAACCTGCGAGGAAAGCGGTTCGTACGACCTGCTCCCGTACGTCAACGCGCTGCGCTCGCGGCTCGGCAACGTCGCGCTGGTGATCTGCCTCGACTCGGGCGCCGGCAATTACGACCAGCTCTGGCTCACGACCTCGCTGCGCGGCATGGTCGGCGGCCTGTTGAAGGTCGAAGTGCTGACCGAAGGCGTGCATTCCGGCGACGCCTCGGGCCTGGTGCCGTCGAGTTTCCGGATCATGCGGCAGGTGCTCGACCGGCTCGAAGACAGCAAGACCGGTCGCCTGTTGCCTGCGAGCTTCCATTGCGAAGTGCCCGCCGACCGCCTGGCGCAAGCCAAGGTGACGGCTGCGATCCTCGGCGATGAGATCCACAAGCGCTTCCCGTGGGCGCATTACGACTGCGGTGGCTCGACCGCTTTCGCGCTGCCGACGACAACCGACCCGGTCGAGGCGCTGCTCAACCGCACCTGGAAGCCGACGCTGTCGGTGACCGGCGCCGACGGCTTTCCGGCGCTCAAGGACGCGGGCAACGTGCTGCGCCCGTACACCGCCTTCAAATTGTCGCTGCGCCTGCCGCCGCTGGTGGATGCCGGCCAGGCGGTGCAGGAGCTGAAAAAGCTGCTGGAAGACAACGCGCCCTACCAGGCCAAGGTGACCTTCGAAGGCGGCGGCGGCGCCACCGGCTGGAACGCACCGAGCATCACGCCGTGGTTCGAGCGCGCGCTCAATTCGGCGTCGCAGGCGCACTTCGGCAATTCATGCGGCTACATCGGCCAGGGCGGCACGATTCCGCTGATGAACATGCTGAGCGAAGGCTTCCCGACCGCGCAGATGATGGTCTGCGGCGTGCTCGGCCCGAAGAGCAACGCCCACGGCCCGAACGAGTTCCTGCACGTCCCTTATGCGAAGAAGCTGACGGCGGCGGTGGCCGAGGTGATCGCTGCGCTGCCGGCAGCGCATCTGGCCGAAAGCGCCGCCGAAGCCAGCGCCGCCTGATCTTCAGCGCTTCTGAAGCAGGTTCGACAGCGAGCCCATCAGGTCCTGCTCGTCGCCCAGACCCTGTTCCGGGGCCGTGCCGTTCGGCGTGAGCTTGTCGATCAGGCCGGGCAGAAGCGCAGCGAGCAGCGGCAGCAGGGTCGCCGCGTTCATGCCGAGCTTGCCGGCCAGATTCGAGATCATGTCGCCGCCCAGCGCGTTGCCGACCTCGCCTTCGGACACGGGCGCATTCTCGCCCTTGCCGATCCACGAGTTGACCTTGTCGCCCAGGCCGGCCTGCTCGAACTTCGAGACCAGCCCGCCAAGTCCGCCGGCCGCGCCATTGTTCGCCAGCAGGCTGCCGAGAACGCTTGCCAGGCCGCCGGCGCCGGCTGCACCTCCGACACCCCCCAAACCGCCGAGCAGACCGCCGAGTCCGCCCAGCGAGCCCAGGTCACCGAAGCCGCCGGAGGTGCCCGTTGCGCCCGCAGCACCGTCGTTATCGCCCTGCGTGCGCGCCGCGCCGCCGCCGAGCACCTGTCCGAGTACCGAATCGAGTAATCCCATGATGTGTTCCTTGGTTGAATGGTCTGGATGATGAAGTCAGGTCACGGCCCGCGCGGCGGGCGTTTCGGCAGCAGCGGGCTGCTCACGCTTTCTACACCCGCCAGCGCCAGCACGGTGAGAAGCGAGCGCTGCGCGCCTTGCCATGCGTCCGTCAGGTCGATCCATTCGCCGAGCGAGTGGAAACCGCCGGTTTCGCCGCCGCTGCCCACCACGATTGCCGGCACGCCCAGCGACATCGCGACGTTCGCATCGGTGCTGGCGCCGACCAGCGTCGTGCGAAGGCCGAAGGCGGTGTTGGCGCGCATCGCGGCTTCGACGATCGGCGTGTCGGACGGCGTACGCCCGCCCGGCCGGTCGCCGATCAGCCGCAC
>JAQGMX010000436.1 GCA_028292145.1 Variovorax sp. | reverse complement strand
GCGCTTGCAGCGCCCGGCGCAGTCGCGTCTTCACCGGCCTTTGCTCCGGCTTCGATGCCTTCTTCCAAAGCGCTGCCGTTGTCTATTTCTGTCCCCTTGTCCTGACCCTGAACACTTTCCTTCGCCTCCGGCGTCTTCGTCGCACTGCGCGCCGGGGCAGGCGCCGTTTTGTGCGCCGGTGCGGCGCTCGATGCCGACAGCGCGGATGCGAAGCTGTCCTCGCCTTCCGCCGAGGCTTCGCGAGCGGGCGCACGGCCGGCACCCGGCTTCGGTTGAACGGGCGCCACGCTGACAAGTTCGATCGCCATCAGAAACCTCCGCCGAAGTTGGTGTTCGCGCCAGCCTGTTCCCGGCGCCGCCGGTATTGCATGGCCGCCTGCTCATCGGACTGCTTCTGCTCGCGCCGATCGAGCGCCTGCTGCAGGCTGCGCAGCCGCGCGACGTTGAGCTGGCGCAGGCTCTCGAGCCGCGCTTCGGTCTCGCGCAGCGTTTCGGTTTCGCGTTCGACGGCGCGGCGCTGCTCGGCGACGATGCCGGTCTGCAGGCCGATGGCATGCGTCAGGCGCGCCATGAACTGGTAGTGGTGCCGCATGATTTCCGGGATGCAGTTGCTTTGCTGCGCCGCCCAGCGGTCGGTGCATTCCTGGGCATAACTCTCCAGCTGGTCGAGCTGGACACGACCATTGACCCAGATCTGTCGTACGTGCGCGACCACCTGTGCAGCGGCGTCGCGCCGGTCGAGGGCCTGCGACAGCGCGAGGTCCAGTCCATTCATTGCAGCCATCTTGAGTCCTTGTTGAAATTCATGCAAAGCTCACGCAAAAGTTCGGGCCATGCCTTCGAGGCTGTCGTCGAACGACGCGCCTTCGTGCATGCCTTGCTGCAGGAAGGCGCCCATCGCGCCCTGCAGCCGGATCGCCTCGTCCAGCGCCGGATCGCTGCCCGGCACATACACGCCGAGCCGCACCAGGTCGCGGCTCTTTCGATAGCGCGAATACACGGCCCGGAAGCGTCGCGCTGCGTCCATGTGCGGCTGCGAGACGACGTTGTGCATCACGCGCGAAGCCGACTGTTCGATGTCGATGGCCGGGAAATGCGCCTCTTCGGCGAGCCCGCGCGACAGCACGATGTGGCCGTCGAGGATGGCCCGCGCCGCATCGGCAATCGGATCCTGCTGGTCGTCGCCCTCCGACAACACGGTGTAGAAAGCAGTGATCGAGCCGACGCCGTGCAGCCCATTGCCGCTGCGCTCCACCAGCTGCGGGAGCTTGGCGAAACACGACGGCGGATAGCCTTTGGTGGCCGGCGGTTCGCCGATGGCAAGCGCGATCTCGCGCTGCGCCATCGCGTAGCGGGTGAGCGAATCCATGAGCAGCAGCACATGCTGGCCCTTGTCGCGGAAGTGTTCGGCAATGGCGGTGGCATAGGCCGCGCCCTGCATGCGCAGCAGCGGCGGCGCATCGGCCGGCGCGGCGACGACGACGGAGCGCCTGCGGCCTTCCTCGCCGAGGATGTCTTCGATGAATTCCTTGACTTCGCGTCCGCGTTCGCCGATGAGCCCGACCACGATCACGTCGGCCTCGGTGTAGCGCGCCATCATGCCGAGCAGCACGCTTTTTCCCACGCCCGAACCGGCGAACAGGCCGATGCGCTGGCCGCGCCCGACCGTCAACAGTGCGTTGATGGCGCGCACGCCGGTGTCGAGCGGCTCGCGCACCGGGTCGCGGTCCATCGCGTTGATCGGCTGGCGGTCGAGCGGCTCGGCCGTCACGTCCCGCACGGGACCCTGGTGATCCATCGGTCGGCCCTGCGGATCGACCACGCGGCCGAGCAGTCCGGCGCCCAGCGGCAGCCGCAGCGCGCCGATGTGCATCGACACCTCGCGCTCCGGCTCGCCCAGGCGCGGCACCGGCACATACGGCGCAGCCGGCACCACGCTGGCGCCGCTGGACAGGCCGTGCACGTCGCCCGCCGGCATCAGGAAAGCGCGGTCGCTGGAAAAACCGACGACTTCGGCCAATACCGGCGGCTGCGCACCCATGCGGACGAGGCACTGCGAACCCACCGGCGCGCGGATGCCGGTGGCCTCCAGCACGAGGCCGGCCAGCCGCGTCAGCGTGCCGTGCACTTCGAGCCCCGGCGCCTGCGCGACACGCGCGGCAGCGTCGGTCATGAAGCGTTGCCAGACTTCGGATTCAGGCGGCATCGGAAGGCTCCGATTCCGGTGCCGGTTCGGCCTGCTGCCACGGCATCGACAGCCCCAGGCTGGCCACGGCACGCGACCAGCGCGTCGCCACCCCGCCGTCGACCACGGCGCCCGCCGAGTCGATGCGGCAATCTCCGGGCAAGATGCCCGCATCGGTCACCACCGTGACCGGCTGGCCCGCAAATTCAGCGCGCAGATGTGCGTCGAGCGCCTCGAAATCCGGCGCTGCCAATCGAACGCAGGCGCTCTTGCCGTCGGTCTGCAGCATGCCGATGGCCTCGCGGACCACCGGCACCAGCGCGGTCTTGTCGAGCGCCATTTCGCGGCGCAGCACCTGGCGCGCAAGGGCGCAGGCGATCTCCAGCGTGCCGCGTGCGATGTCCTGCTGCGCATCGGCCAGGCCGGCTTCGGCTTTGACAAGCAAGGAGGCGAGGCGCTGAGCGGTTTCCTGCCCGTGCGTCGCGAAGTAGGTCGTCATCTGCGCCTGCGCTTCGGCAAAGGCTTCCTCGCGGCCGGCCGCATGGCCCTCGGCCAAGCCGCGGGCATGCGCCTCGCGCAACGCTTCGGGGTCGGTGGTCCCGCCGCTCATGTCGTTCTGGATCGCGTTCGGATCGACGTTGCCGAACTGCCAGGCGGAATAGCCGGCGATGTCCTCGCTGGGGATGAAGGATCCGCGCATCGGTTTAGACGAAGCCGCCATCGCTGCCACCGCCGAGAACGATCTGACCTTCGTCGGCCAGCCGGCGCAGCGCCTTCAGGATTTCCTTCTGCTGCGCTTCGACTTCGGACAACCGCAGCGGGCCGCGCGATTCGAGGTCTTCGCGCAGCGCCTCGGCAGCACGCGAAGACATGTTGGCCAGGAACTTGTCGCGCAGTGGCGGCGCGGCGCCCTTGAGCGCGATGATCAGTGTTTCGGACGCGACTTCCTTCAGCACGAGTTGCAGCGACTTGTCGTCGAGCTTCATGACGTCGTCGAAGACGAACATCAGGTCGGCGATCTGCTGCGCCAGGTCCGGATCGTGGATGCGGATCGCGTCGATGGCCTTGGTGTCGACACCGGCGCCCAGCATGTTGATCATGCCGGCGGCCGTCTTGGCGCCGCCGAGCGATGCCTTCCTGATCTTGCCGCCGCCGGCCAACACGCGCGACATCACCTCGTTCAGGTCTTCCAGCGCAGCCGGCTGGATGCCTTCGAGCGTGGCGACGCGCAACAGTACCTCGGCGCGCTGCGCATCGGGCAATTTCACCAGGATGGCCGACGCATGCTCCGGCTCCAGGTGCACGAGGATGGCCGCGACGATCTGCGGATGCTCGACCTTCAGCACCTCTGCCACCGACGGCGCGTCCATCCACTTGAGGTTCTCGATGCCGGTGAGATCGGCGGTGTTCAGAATGCGGTCGACCAGGATCGTCGCCTTCTCATGGCCCAGCGCGTGCTGCATGACGGCGCGCACGTAGTCGCCCGTGTCGGCGGCGAAAAGGCTTTGCCCGGCCGTCGACGTGATGAAGCGGTCGGCCACTTCGCCGAGCCGTTCGCGCGACACGGCGCGCGTCTTGGCGATGGTTTCGCCGATCTTCTGCACTTCTCGCGGCGAAAGGTGCCGCAGCACGTGCCCGGCCTCCTCTTCGCCAAGTGACATCAGCAGGATCGCTGCGTCGTTGAGTCCTTGTTCATCCATGGCCATATCGATTCGTTCAGGCGCTCGCCGCCGCGTCGCCATTGACCCAGGATTTCACGATGTTCGCGACCGCGATCGGGTTCTGCCGCGCCATCTGGCGGGCGCCTTCGAGCCGCGCCTGTTCCGGCACGGTCTGCGAAGGCGCAGGCAACGCGGACGCTTCTTTCTCGGGCGATGCCAGCGCCGGGCGCTGAGGTTCTTCGGACAGCAGTGCATCCAGGCTCCGGCCCGGTCCGGCCAGCGCCGGCACGTCGGAAGGAACGGGCGGCGGCGTGGCGATACGGATCGCCTTGATGCCGGGGCGCACCATGCCGAACAGCACGATCATGCCGATCAGCGCCAGCCCGAGCGGCCAGGCGAAGCTGCGTGCCAGATCGAGCAGTTCGGGTCGCTTCCAGAGCGGCACTTCGACCACGTTGTCGACCTGCACCAGGAAAGGCGTGTTCATCAGGTTCACCGAATCGCCGCGCTCCTTGCTGAAGCCGATGGTTTCGCGGATCAACGCGGTCATCTGCTCGATCTGCTGCGCCGAGAGCGCGGTCGGCGTCGCACCGGGCTTGCCCTGCGCGTCGACGACGTTCTGGTAATTGACCACCACCGCAGCGCTCAGCCGCCGCACCTGGCCGACCGCGCCGCGGGTCGTCTTCACCGTCTTGTCGACTTCGTAGTTGGTCGTGGATTCGCGCTTGCCGGGCGGCTT
>JAQGMX010000433.1 GCA_028292145.1 Variovorax sp. | reverse complement strand
TCTCGACCAGCTCGTCGTCCTCGATGAACTCGACGCCGTATTCGAGCGTGAGCTGGATCGGGGGCGTGATCTTGATCGCGTCTTCCTTGCCGGACACGCGGAAGTTGGTCAGCTGCTTGGTACGGGTGGCGTTGACCACCAGATCGTTGTCGCGGCTGTGAATGCCGACGATCATGCCTTCGTACACCGGGTCGTTGGCACGCACGAACATACGGCCGCGGTCATCAAGTTTGCCCAAGGCATAGGTGAAAATTTCACCGTCGTCCATCGAGATCAGCACACCCTGCTTGCGGCCGCCGATGTCGCCCTTGTGCGGTTCGTAGCTGTCGAAGATGTTCGAGATCAGGCCCGAACCGCGCGTCAGATTCAGGAACTCGTTCGTGAAACCGATCAGGCCACGCGCCGGAATGCGGTATTCGAGGCGGACACGACCACGACCGTCCGGTTCCATGTTGACCAGCTCGCCCTTGCGCTCGCCCAGTGCCTGCATGACGCCGCCCTGATGCTGCTCTTCAATGTCGGCCGTCACGAGTTCGATGGGTTCGTGCTTCTCGCCGTCGACTTCCTTCATCACCACGCGAGGCTTGCTCACAGCCATCTCGAAGCCTTCGCGGCGCATGTTTTCCAGCAGGATGGTCAGGTGCAGTTCGCCGCGACCCATGACTTCGAAGATGCCTTCTTCGTCGGTTTCGCTGACGCGCAACGCCACGTTGTGTTGCAGTTCTTTCTGCAGGCGGTCCCAGATCTGGCGGCTGGTGACGAACTTGCCTTCACGACCGGCCAGCGGGCTGGTATTCACGCAGAAATTCATCGTCAGCGTCGGCTCGTCCACCTTGAGCATCGGCAGCGGGGCCGGCTTGGCAGCATCGGTGACGGTAACGCCGATGTTCAGGTCTGCAATGCCGTTGATCAGAACGATTTCGCCCGGGCCGGCTTCGGTTGTCTGCACGCGTTCCAGGCCCTGGAACGTCAACACCTGGTTGACACGACCCTTGATGGCCTTGCCGTCCGGACCTTCCATGACGACGACATCCATCATCGGCTTGATCGTGCCCTGGCTGATCCGGCCGACGCCGATGCGACCAACGAAAGTCGAGAAGTCGAGCGCGGAAATTTGCAGCTGAAGCGGCGCTTCAGGGTCGCCCTTCTGGGCCGGAACGTGGTTGAGCACGGTGTTGAACAGGGCCGACATGTCGGGACCCCACTGTTCGCCCGGCGCCCCCTCTTCCATGGACGACCAGCCGTTGATGCCCGAGGCGTACACGACGGGGAAGTCCAGCTGTTCGTCGGTTGCGCCGAGCTTGTCGAAAAGGTCGAAAGCAGCGTTGACGACGAAATCGGGCCGCGCGCCGGGCTTGTCGACCTTGTTCACCACCAGGATCGGCTTCAGGCCGAGTGCCAGCGCCTTCTTGGTCACGAAACGCGTCTGCGGCATCGGGCCTTCCTGCGCATCGATCAGCAGCACCACGCCGTCGACCATCGACAGCGCACGTTCCACTTCACCGCCGAAGTCGGCGTGACCGGGGGTGTCGACGATGTTGATGTGCGTGCCTTCCCAGGTCACGGCGCAGTTCTTGGCGAGGATGGTGATGCCACGCTCTTTTTCGATGGCGTTGTTGTCCATCACCGTGTCGACAACCTTTTCGTGGTCGGCAAAGGTGCCGGACTGGCGCAGCAACTGGTCGACCATCGTGGTCTTGCCATGGTCCACGTGGGCAATGATGGCGATGTTGCGGATTTGCTTGATGCTCATGATGTCGTTTCGCAGAGGTTTGCGTTCAGGGACGCAGTCAAAAGGATTTGCTGGATTTCGATGGGGTTCAGCAAGCGACCCGGGATCAATTCATTGGCCGTCACATGGGCCGTGCCGAGAAAGGCGGCAGGTTCGCGGCCGAAAACGGCGACTTCACCTGCATCCGGCCATTCGCCGCGACGACGAAGACCGGAGAGGAAACGCGCTGCATCTTCCGTGCCCAGCGTGACACGGCTGTGGCCGGCGACGAGACACTCGGCCGGCTGAAGCTGCACCAGACGCTCCTCTTCGCTCATGGCTTCGAGCGCTTCGAGCGTGATGCACTGCGATTCGCTAAAGTTGCCTGTGGCGATGCGGCGCAAGGAAGTCAGGTGTGCACCGCACCCGAGCGCTTCGCCGATGTCTTCGCCAAGCGTTCGAATATAGGTGCCCTTGCTGACTTTCGCGGTGATGCGGAGGTCACGAATGCTGCCTGGTGCTGGTGCTTCCAGCGGCGTCACGTCGAGCGCGTAGATCACGACGTCGCGCGGTGCGCGCTCGACCTCGATGCCTTCCCGCGCATATTCATAGAGCGCCTTGCCGTCTTTCTTGAGCGCACTGTGCATCGGCGGAACCTGGCGAATCGGCCCGGTGAAAAGAGCCTGCACGCGCGCCAGGTCTGCAGCCGTCACATCGACTGCTCGCTCGGCAATGACTTCACCTTCGGCATCGCCAGTCGAGGTCTTCACCCCCAGGCGCGCGGTCGCGACGTACGTCTTGTCGGCATCCAGATGCAACTGGCTGAACTTGGTCGCCGCACCGAAACACAATGGAAGCACGCCGGTTGCGAGCGGATCGAGCGTGCCGGTATGGCCTGCTTTCTCCGCGCGCAGCAACCACTTGGCCCGCTGAAGGGCCTGGTTGCTGGAGAGTCCCAACGGTTTATCGAGCAGCAACACCCCATGCACGGGGCGCCGCTGCACCCTGGTGCGTGGCGCGTTCATGCTTACTCTTCTTTGGAGCGGGAAGCGACGGCCTGCGCGATGAGCGCGTTCATGTCGGCCGCACGCTCGGTGGTGCGGTCGAACAGGAAGTGCAGCGTCGGCACCGTGTGAATATGGATGCGTTTGAAAAGGCCACTGCGCAGGAAGCCTGCAGCCTGATTCAGCGCTTCGGTGGTCGCGGCAACGTCGCCTGTGAGCACGCTGAAGTAGATCTTCGCGTGCGCATAGTCGGGCGTCACCTCGACCCCCTGGATCGTCACCATGCCAACGCGTGGGTCCTTCAACTCGCGCGCGATCAACTCCGTCAGATCCCGCTGGATCTGATCGGCGACCTTGAAGGCACGGTTGGGAGCGGCTGCTTTGCGTTTGGGCATGTTTCTCGCCGTTGAGGCATCGTCGGGCGCTTAAAGCGTCCGGGCGATTTCCTTGATCTCGAAGAATTCGAGCTGATCGCCTTCTTTGATGTCGTTGTAGTTCTTGAGCTTGATACCGCACTCGAAGCCTTCGCGGACTTCGCGAACGTCGTCCTTCATGCGCTTGATCGAGTCGACTTCGCCGGTGTAGATCACCACGTTGTCGCGAAGCAGACGGAAATGCGCGCTGCGGTTGACCGAACCCGAGGTGACGTACGAACCTGCGACCGTACCGATCTTCGAAGCGACGAACACCGTGCGGATCTCGGCCGAACCGATGATCTCTTCGCGGCGCTCCGGCGCCAGCATGCCCGACATCGCAACCTTGATCTCATCCACAGCGTCGTAAATGATGCTGTAGTAGTTCAGTTGCACGCCGTTGTTCTCGGCCAGCTTGCGCGCACCGGCATCGGCCCGCACGTTGAAGCCGATCACGATGGCCTTCGACGCGATGGCGAGGTTGATGTCGCTCTCGCTGATGCCGCCGACGCCGGCGTACACCATCTGGACCTTGACTTCCTCGGTCGCCAGCTTGAGCAGCGACTGCGCCAGAGCTTCCTGCGAACCCTGAACGTCGGCCTTGATGATGATCCGCAGCGTCTGCACTTCGCCCGCGGACAGGTCGGTGAACATGTTCTGCAGGTTGGACGCCTGCTGCTTGGCCAGCTTGGTGTTGCGGAACTTGCCTGCACGGTAGGTCGCGATTTCGCGCGCACGGCGCTCGTCGGACATCACCATGAAGTCGTCGCCCGCCTGCGGTACTTCGGTCAGACCCTGGATCTCGACCGGGATCGACGGACCTGCCGTCTTGATCGCTTTTCCGTTCTCGTCGAGCATGGCGCGCACGCGGCCGTAGGTCGATCCTGCAAGCACCACGTCGCCGGCCTTGAGCGTACCGGACTGGACCAGCACCGTCGCAACCGGGCCACGGCCCTTGTCGAGCTGCGCTTCGATCACGAGGCCCTTGGCCGCAGCGTCGACCGGCGCCTTCAGTTCAAGCACTTCCGCCTGCAACAGCACCTGCTCGAGCAGGTCGTCGATGCCCTGGCCGGTCTTGGCCGACACCTGCACGAACGGCACTTCGCCGCCGTACTCTTCAGGCACGACTTCTTCGGCAACCAGTTCCTGCTTCACGCGGTCGAGGTTGGCATCCTGCTTGTCGATCTTGTTGATCGCGACCACGATCGGCACACCGGCAGCTTTCGCGTGCTTGATGGCTTCCTTGGTCTGCGGCATGACGCCGTCGTCCGCCGCCACCACGAGGATGACGATGTCGGTGGCCTGCGCACCGCGGGCACGCATGGCGGTGAACGCCTCGTGACCTGGAGTGTCCAGGAACGACACCATGCCGCGCTCGGTCTGCACGTGGTACGCGCCGATGTGCTGCGTGATGCCGCCGGCTTCGCCCGCAGCGACCTTGGCGCGGCGGATGTAGTCGAGCAACGAGGTCTTGCCGTGGTCGACGTGACCCATGACCGTGACCACTGGGGCACGCGGCAGGGATTCACCGGTATGGGCGCTGACGTCTTCGTCGGTGAAGGCTTCCGGATCGTCCAGCGCGGCGACAACGGCCGTGTGGCCCATGTCTTCCACGATGATCATCGCGGTGTCCTGGTCGAGCGACTGGTTGATGGTCGCCATCATGCCGAGCTTCATCAACTGCTTGATGACCTCTTGCGCCTTGACGGCCATCTTGTGTGCGAGCTCGGCCACGGTGATGGTTTCGGGCACGTGCACTTCGAGCACGCGCGCTTCGACCGGTGCAGCCTGCACATGCTCTTCATGACCTCCGCGATCGTTGCCGCGACGACCGCGCGGGCCTCCGCGCCAATTTCCGCGACCGACACCGCCGCTGGCATCGCCGCGAGTCTTGATTTCCTTCTTCTTCGCAGGATCGCCGGCCCAGCTCGAAGAGAGCTTTGCGGACTTGACATCCTTCGTGGCGCCAGGCGCAGCAGCGGCAGCACCTGGGGCGGCCGGCGCACCCGGGCGCGCGGGCGGCGCAACAGGCTTGTGCAAGGTGCCCTTGACTGCGGGCTTCGGCACTTCCTTCTCGGGCGCTTTGTGCGGCACCAGCACGCGGGCCGGTGCATTCATCATTGCGCGGATGGCTTCGGCTTCGGCAAGAGCCTTGCGGCGACGCTCGTCGAGATCCTTGGCGCGCGCGGCTTCTTCGTCGGCGCGTGTCTTGGATTCGGCGGCGGCCTTGGTCCTGGCATCTTCACGCACTTGCGCAGCGGCGGCGTTCGCAGCCTCGGTCGCTGCCTTTGCAGCATCCGATGCAACCTTTTCGGCTGCGGCCCTGTCGGCGGCAACGGTGTTTACCATCGACACCCGCTCGCCCACTCGCGGCGTATTTTCGGCACCCTTGGCAGAAGGCGGCGGCGAGGCGGCTTTCTGCTTGGCTGCGGCGGCTGCTTCAGCGGCTGCGCGCGCCTGCTGTTCCGCCTTTTCGGCGCGCTCGGCCTGTTCGGCCTGCTCACGGGCCTTGGCTTCGGTTTCTTCGCGTTGACGGCGCTTTTCGACCAACTCTTCCTCCTGGCGACGAATCAACTCAGCCTGGCGGCGCGCTTCTTCCTCGCGTCGGGTGAGTTCGGCTTCATCGATTTTCGGTGCGGCAGGCGCTGCCGCTTCGGCTTGTACAGGCTCGGCGACAGTTGCCGGGCCTTCATCGCGCTGGATGAAGGTGCGCTTCTTGCGCACTTCGACCTGGATCGTGCGCGCACGGCCCATGGCATCGGCCTGCTTGATCTCGCTGGTCGACTTCTTCACAAGCGTGATTTTCTTGCGTTCAGGCTCGGCCGTACCGTGGCTGGCCTTCAGGAATCCGAGCAAGCGTTGCTTGTCCGACTCGGTGAGAGCGTCGGAGGGTGCGCCTTTGGGCACACCTGCGCTCTTGAGCTGGTCAAGCAAGGTTTCGGGGGTCTTCTTGAGTTCGTTCGCGAACTCGGCGACTGTGGTGCTGGACATATGTGCTTCGTGCCTCCATGACCGTCACTCTTGGCCCGCGAACCAATGTTCACGGGCTTTCAAGATGAGGGCTTTGGCGTCATCGGCGCTGTGGCCGGTGATCTCGGTGAGTTCGTCGACCGCGAGGTCGGCCAGGTCGTCACGGGTGTGGACACCCGCCTCGGCCAATTTCGGAATAAGTTCGGCGTCGAGGCCTTCGAGGTCGCGCAGGTTCTGCGAGACGCCTTCGGCATTTTCTTCCCGGGCGATTTCCATCGTGAGCAATGCATCCTTGGCGCGGGTGCGGAGCTCGTTGATCGTGTCTTCGTCGAAACTTTCGATTTCGAGCAGTTCGGAGATGGGCACGTAAGCCACTTCTTCCAGACTGGTGAAGCCCTCGTTGATCAGGATGTCGGCGATTTCCTCGTCCACATCCAGTTTTTCGATGAACAGTTTGCGGCTTGAATCGGTCTCGAGCGCGAGCTTTTGCGCGGATTCGTTCGCATCCATGATGTTGATCTTCCAACCCGTGAGATCGGAAGCCAATCGCACGTTCTGCCCGCCGCGACCGATGGCGATCGCGAGGTTTTCCTCGTCGACGACCACGTCCATGGCGTGCTTTTCTTCATCGACCACGATCGACGATACGTTGGCGGGCGCCAGAGCGCCGATCACGAATTGCGCCGGGTCTTCGCTCCAGAGCACGATGTCGACGCGCTCGCCGGCCAGCTCGTTGGTGACGGCGTTGACGCGGGTGCCGCGCACACCGACACAGGTGCCAATCGGGTCGACCCGCTTGTCGTGCGAGAGCACGGCGATCTTGGCCCGCGAACCCGGGTCACGGGCGCAGCTTTTGATCTCGAGAAGGCCTTGTTCGATCTCGGGCACTTCCTGGCGGAAGAGCTCGATCATGAATGCAGGCGCCGAGCGCGACAGAATGATCGGCGCGCCGCGAAGCGTCAGGTCGACTTCCATGATCATGGCGCGCACACGGTCGCCGTTGCGCAGGTTTTCCTTGGCGATCATTTCGCTGCGGCGCAGACGGCCTTCGACGCGACCGGCCTCGACGATGATGTCGCCCTTGTCCAGACGCTTGACGGTGCCGACGAAGATCTTGTCGCCGCGCGACATGAAATCGTTGAGCAGCATCTCGCGCTCGGCGTCGCGGATCTTCTGCAGGATCACCTGCTTGGCAGCCATCGCGCCGATACGGCCGATAGGCACCGAATCGACACTTTCCTCGATGTATTCATCGACCTCGATGTCGGGCATCTCTTCCTTGGCCTCGAACAGCAGGATTTCCTGGTCGGGCAACTGCAGGCCGGCTTCGTCCGGGACGACGTGCCAGCGGCGGAAGGTTTCGTATTCGCCGCTGTCGCGGTCGACTGCCACGCGGATGTCCACGTCGCCCTGGTGGAGCTTCTTGGTGGCTTGCGCCAGTGCGGATTCGACCGCGCCGAAAACCACGTCGCGCTCGACGTTCTTCTCGCGCGAGATCGCATCCACCAACATCAACATTTCGCGATTCATGCCACTACGCTCCTCTTGTCAGTCCGACACTTCCGTGCCGCCAATGTCCGAAAAACCTTCAGCCTGCGTGTCTGCATGCACATCCGAAGGAAAACCCTCTGGGGTTTTGGCCCTGCGGCCCTTGAAATCCACGATCGGCGCGAGCCGCGCTTCGCGCAACTCGTCCAGAACGAAGCCCAGCGCCTGCAACGGCGCCAAAGCTCGCTTCTTGCTTATCTTTTGTCCTGGCTTCGCAACCGGCGCATCGCTCCAGACGATCTGCCATCCGCCGCCCTCGGCGCGCTCGAGCGTGCCGCGAAACTTCTTGCGGCTGGCAGACACCTGCCCAGCCGCCGCGGCACCCATCGGCGCCTTCAGCGTGACGTCGATGATCTCGCCGACGAAACGCTCAAAATCCTTTTCACCGCGCAAAGGCCGATCGATACCGGGCGAGGACACCTCGAGCCGCTTGTATTCGGCGCCATCGACTTCCAGCGTGAACTGAAGCTGGCGCGTGACCTTCTCGCAATCCTCGACCGTGATGAACGGCTCGGGCACACCCGCCGCAACAGCTTCCGAGCTGGGGGCAGTCCACGGCAAATCAATCGTCACACGCAGCAATCCACCGGCCGAGCGTTCGATCTCGATCAGGTCGTAGCCGAGACCGGCCACGGTTTGTTCCACTGTCTGCTGCAATGCCACGTGTTTGAAAGTACCTTTGGTGTTGCCCGACGCTTTTGCTGGCAGCCCACGCCTGCAGCATCGAGAATGCTTCGACCAATAAAAAACGGGCGGTTGGTACCCGCCCGTTTGGTCGTGAGCCCTTGATTATATGCCAAATGCTTCCTCGATCGAGGGGCATTAAACCTTCAATACAAATCAGCCGGCTTTGTTTACCGTGTTGACGTTCGAATTCTCAATTACCGTGCGCCGCCAAACGATGAAAAACAGCACCGAGCCGACTGCCAGCACGACCGCTGCCGCCAGCAAAGGTACGGCAAAGGAGCCGGTACGCTGCGCCAGCGGAGCGGCGAACAGCGGTCCGAGGATTTGGCCGACGCCATAGGCAGCGGTGCAATAGCCAATCAACCCCGAAGCGGAATTGCCGCGCAACCGCCGCGCATCTCGCATGGCAAAAAGCGTGATGGCCGTAAATGGCATACCAAGAAGCAGGCTACCGAGCGCAAAGCCGGTAATGGTCGGCCACGCCACGGAAAGCACCACGCCTGCTGCCTGCATTGCGTAGGCGACGGACAGCAACAGCCGGTTGTCCAGCCGGGCCGGGGCTTGGGCGCCGATCAATGCCCCGGGAACGATTGCCAATCCGAAGAGCGGCCAGAAATAATCCGGCCATGGCGACCCCGGCAAGGCCTGCCGGGCGATCACGGGCAGGAAAGTCGCGGTGATGATGTAGCCAAAGCCGGCCAGCCCGTACAAACCGATCAGCCAGCGAGCATCGATGCGGTTCTGCGCCGTGATGACCGGCGCAGCGGGCGCTGCAGGCGACGGAGCCGCGGTCCCGGACGGCCCGCTCGGCGCGACGACATGGACGTCATCGAAGATCCGCCAGATCACCGCGATGAGGACGACGGCCACGACGCCGAGGCCGATCCAAGCCGTGCTGGAGCCCCAGCGCCCAATGGCACCGCCGAGCAGGCCGGTCACGGCAATACCGATGCCCGGCCCGGTGAAGATCACGCCGCCGAGCGTCGGCATTCCGGTTTCGGCAAGTCGTCGCAATCCCCAGCCGGACGCGAACACAAACACCCATGCGCTCATCACGCCGGCAGCGGTGCGCAACACGCTCCAGACGGTGAAATCGTTCAACAACCCCATTCCGACGAGCAGCGCCGCAGTGGCGATCAATGCGCCGCGCACCATCAGAGGCGCGCGGACGCGGATCGCAGCACAGGACAATGCGCCGAGGAAATAGCCCAGGTAATTGAAGGATGCCAGGAGGCCGCCGCTCTGCAGGTCGAGCTTTCCCTCGTGCAGCATGATCGGCAGCATCGGCGTGAACGCAAATCGCCCGAGGCCCATCGCGACAGCAAGCGTCACCATGCAGGCCAGTGCGGCGCGCCATGCGCCCCGGCGGTCGTAGCCGAGCGCGCCGGCTGTTCCGATATTCGACATTTGTCTCTTTTTTTTTCTCAGGCGGCCAAAGCTGCGGCGACCAACTTCTGTGTGTACGGATGTTCGGGTGAATCGAGCACCCGCTCGACGGTGCCGGCTTCGAGGATCGCACCGTCCTTCATGACGATGACCCGGTGCGCCATCGCGCGGATGACTTCGACATCATGGGTGATCAGCAGGTAGCTCAGGCCGCGTTCGCGCTGGAGTCTTTGCAGCAAACCGAGCACCTGCTTCTGGATCGTGACATCCAGCGCGCTGGTTGGTTCGTCCAGAACCAGCAGCTTCGGGTCGACGATCAGCGCGCGCGCGATCGCCAGGCGCTGCCGTTGGCCGCCGGAGAACTCGTGCGGATAGCGGTCGAGCAGCGCCGGGAATTGCGCCTCGCTCAGTCCGACATCGGCCAATGCCGCGAGCGCCCGGACGCGGCGCGCCGCCAGATCCAGTTCCGGCGCGTGCACCGTCAAGCCTTCGCCGACGATCTGCTCGACCGTCATGCGCGGCGACAGCGACGAGAACGGATCCTGGAAAACGACCTGCATCACGCGCCGCAATGCGCGGTCGGCGGCTCCGCCCTCGCCCCAGGGCCTGCCCTCCACCGTCAGCGCACCTTCGTGGCGAAGCAGGCCGAGTGCGGCGAGCGCCAGTGTCGATTTCCCGGAACCCGACTCCCCGACCACGCCCAGCGTCTCGCCGGACGCGATGCGAAAGTCGGCGCCTTCGACCGCCACGAACGCGCCCTTGCGAAACCAGCCGCGAATTCCGGGGATCGGCACCGGATAGCTCACGCGCAGCGCGTTGGCTGCGAGCAACGACTCCTCGCTCCGGGTGCTGTCGAGCGGCATGACGTCCCGCGTCGGGCGGCTGTCGATCAGACGGCGCGTGTATGGGTGCTGCGGCGAATCGAACACCGTCGCCACTGCGCCGTGCTCGACGATATGACCGCTTTCCATGACGGCGACGCGGTCGGCAAAACGCCGCACGAGATTCAGATCGTGCGTAATGAGCAGCACCGCCATGCCGTAGCGGCGTTGCAGATCCGTCAGCAATTCGAGGATTTGCGCTCGCACCGTGACGTCGAGCGCCGTGGTCGGCTCGTCGGCGAGCAGCAGGCGCGGCTTGCAGGCCAGCGCCATGGCGATCATGGCGCGCTGGCGCTGGCCGCCAGACAACTGGTGCGGCAGCGCCCTCGCCCGCCGCGCCGGATCCGGAATGCCGGTGTCCGCGAGAAGCTGCACCGCTGCCTCGTGCGCGGCGCGCTTCGACAATCCCTCGTGCAGTTCCAGCACCTCGGCCACCTGATCGCCGACGCTGTAGAGCGCGTTCAGCGCGGTCATCGGCTCCTGGAAGATCATCGCGATCTCCTTGCCGCGCACGCCACGCAACGCTTGCTCGGGCATCGAGAGCAGATCGCGAGTCGCTTCGGCGCGCCCGACGTTTCCGCCGCTCTGCCCGGCGAAATCGGCCACACCGCCAATTTCGGCGTTCTGGACGAGCCGAAGCAGGCTCAGCGCCGTCACCGTCTTGCCGGAACCCGATTCGCCGACCAGCGCCAGCTTCTCGCCGGCCGCGATCGAAAAGTCGATGCCGTGCACGACTTCCTTCTCGCCGAAAGCGACCCGCAGGCCGCGAACGTCCAAAAGTGTCATTTCTCTGCCTTTCTCGGATCGAGCGCATCGCGCAGCGCGTCACCCATGAAGGTCAGCAACATCAGCGTGACGACCAGCACGCCGAAGGTCGACAGCGAAATCCACCAGGCGTCGATATTGGCCTTGCCCTGGCTCAGCAGTTCGCCGAGCGAGGGAGTGCCGGGCGGCACGCCGAGCCCCAGAAAGTCGAGCGACGTCAGCGCGAGGATGGCGGCGCTCATGCGGAACGGCAGGAACGTGACGACCGGCGTCATGCTGTTCGGCAGGATGTGGCGCCGCATGATCTGGAAATTCGACACCCCGAGCGCTCGCGCGGCACGGACGTAATCCATCTGGCGGTTGCGTAGGAACTCGGCGCGCACGTAGTCCGACAGGCCCATCCAGCCGAACAGACTGAGCAGCACCAGAAGTAATGCCACGCTGGGCGCGAAGATGGCGCTGAAGATGATGAGCAGATACAACTCCGGCATCGACCCCCAGATTTCGATGAAGCGCTGGAAAGCCAGGTCGGTCTTGCCGCCGAAGAAGCCCTGGATGGCGCCGGTGATGACGCCGAGCACGACGCCGATCACGGTCAGGGCCAGCGCGAACAGCACGCTGACGCGGAATCCGTAGATCAGCTGCGCCAGCAGATCGCGTCCGCGGTCGTCGCTGCCGAAGAAGTTCTCGCGCGATGGAGCTGCCGGGTTCGGCGACGTCGCGAAATAGTTGAGCGTTTTGGGTCCGTAAGGATTTGGCGCATACACCGCCCAGTTGCCGCCTTGTGTGATCCGTTGGCGGATGAAAGGATCGAGATAGTCGGCCGGCGTCTCGAAATCGCCGCCGAAAGTTTTCTCGGAATAGTCGCGCAGGACGGGGAAATAAGTCTGGCCTTCGTATCGGACGATGAGCGGCTTGTCGGTCGACAGCACTTCGGCGAAGAGGCTCAGCATCACCAGCGTGGTGAAGACGACGAGGCTCCAGTAGCCGAGCCGATTGCGCCGGAAACGCAACCATGCGCGGCGGCCGGGGCTGGGCGAGAACGTCACCGGGCTAGTCGAACTTGACACGTGGATCCACCCAGACATAGCAAAGATCGCTGACCAGCTTGGTGACCAGTCCGATCAGCGTGAAAAGATACAAAGTTCCCAGCACCACTGGGTAGTCGCGCCGGATCACGCTTTCATAGCTCAGCAGGCCCAGGCCGTCGAGCGAGAACAGTGTCTCGATCAGCAGCGAGCCGGTGAAGAACGCGCCGATGAACGCCGCCGGGAAGCCGGTGATGATCGGGATCAGCGCATTGCGGAACACGTGCTTCCACAGCACCTGCCGCTCCGACAGCCCTTTCGCACGCGCTGTCAGCACGTATTGCTTTCGGATTTCCTCCAGGAACGAGTTCTTGGTCAGCATCGCGGTCACGGCGAAGCTGCCGAGCACCATCGCCGTCACCGGCAGCGCGATGTGCCAGAGGTAATCGACCACCTTCGCGCCCCAGCTCAGCGAGTCCCAGTTCGGAGACGTGAGCCCGCGCAGCGGAAACCACTGCAGCTGCCCGCCGAAGACCACCA
>JAQGMX010000427.1 GCA_028292145.1 Variovorax sp. | reverse complement strand
CTGCGATGTCTTCCAGCGACACCCGTTCCTTGTCGGCCAGCGGATGCCCTTTGGGCAACACGAGCACATGCTGCCATTCGTAGCAGGGCAGGGTGACGAGTTCGGCATAGCCGTCGAGCGACTCGGTGGCGATGCCGATCTCGGCCACCTCGTCGATCAGCATCCGGGCCACCTGGTCCGGCGATCCCTGGTGCAGGCTGACGTTCACCTTGGGGTAGGCCTCGCGCAGCCTGGCGACCGGCACCGGCAGCACATAACGCGCCTGGGTGTGTGTCGTGGCGATCGACAGCGTGCCGCTGTCCTGCGCGCTGAACTGCTCACCGATGCGCTTCAGGTTGCCGACCTCGCGCATGATGAGTTCGATGCTCTTGATCACGTGCTCGCCGGGCTCGGTCACGCGCTTGAGCCGCTTGCCGTGACGGGCGAAGATCTCGATGCCGAGTTCTTCCTCGAGTTCGATGATTGCCTTCGACACACCGGGCTGCGATGTATGTAGCGCCTTGGCAGCCTCGGTCAGGTTCAGGTTGCGCCGGACGGCCTCCTGCACGAACTTGAATTGGTGAAGATTCATAACAGATTCCGTCTTTCTACGGATTTCATTATGCCTTCGGAATCTATCGAATTCGCTCTGCTCAGGATCGCAGGGCAATTCGTGCAAGAAGGTCGGTGACTTCCGCTTCCTCCCCGATCGCGCGTGCGACCGAGACCGGAACGGCGGGATGCGCCGAGCGCAGTGCTTCGACCAGCTCGGGCAGGTCCTCGCGCGCATGCTTGCCCATGCCGAGGAACATCGGCACGACGCGAAGGCTTTGAGCGCCATCGGAAATCAGCTTCGATGCCGCTTCCGCGATGTCGGGCGTCGCCAGCTCCAGAAAAGCGCACATCACGGCTGTCTCGGGCTCTTGCGCACGCATGCGCTCGGCCACGCTTTCCATCGGATCGCGCCAGCGCGGGTCACGTGAACCGTGCGCAAAAAGAATCACCCCTCGCATGCTTTGCATAGTCAACGCCTCAATACGAGCCAGCCGAAAGCGGCCAGCGACATCACGGTATATATCAGTCCGGGCGCAGCCGCCGTCAGCCAGGGCAACCAGGTTCCGAGGTTGCCGATGTAGCCGAACACGTTGTTCAGCAGGAAGAAGCTGATGCCGATCATCACGCCGCCGAACACATAGCTCGTGATGCCCGACTGCCGAAAGTGCAGATAGGCAAAGGGCAGGGCAAGCACCACCATCACCAGGCACGACAGCGGATAGAACACCTTGCGCCAGAACTGGATTTCGTAGCGCTGGGCCGTTTGGCCATTGGCTTCGAGGTGGCGGATGTACTCGAACAGGTCGATCGTCGGCATGCGGTCGGGTTTAAGCAGCGCGACCGAAACCATTTCGCTGGTCAGCGTCGTCGGCCAGCGCATCTCCGGCATCTTGCTGTTCTTGATATGTGCGGTGTCGCTGGTGTTGCGCGTGTCGTATTGCTGTCGATCGACGTTGGTGAGCACCCAGCTGTCGCCCTCGATGCGCGCCGACGCGGCCGAAGTCTGCGAAGCGACGAAACCCCTGGCGTCGAACTCGAAGATGCGCGGCGCCGCGAGGGTGCCGTCTCGATTGAGCGCACTCACATTGACCGCGTACGACATCGCGCCCTGTTTCTCCTTGAGCCAGGCGCCCGTCGCCCCAGTCGTCGCGAACACCTCGCCGCGGTAGCGCGTCTTCAGCAGCTGGGCCGCGCGGTCGGCGTAAGGCGCGACATAGTCGCCGACGGCGAACGTCAGCACCACGAAGCCGAGTCCCAGCACCAGGAGCGTCCGCAGCGCGCGCCACGGGCCGAGCCCGCTGGTGCGCAGGATTGTGTATTCCGAGCTTTGCGCCAGCCGCGCCATCACGAAGATGGTGCCGATGAGCACCGCGATGGGGAGCAATTCGTAGAGGTGGCTCGGGATGAGCAGCGCGACATAACCGAGCGCCTGCGGCGTGCCGTAACCGGTGCCGGACGAGCGGCTGATGCTTTGAAGTTCGTCGACGAAGTCGAAGAAGAAGAACAGGCTCAGGAACCCGAGCGTGACGAAAGCCACGGACCTCAGGATCTCGCTGTAGATCAGGTGACGGATTGTTTTCAAACGTGGGCTACCGGCGTGCGGGAAGGATGGGGCGGGGCGGCCGCTTTCGCTCGACGGCCCCAGTTGTTGTTGCGCTTGGCCAGCCACAGCAGGACCAGTGCCATCAGGCCGCCGTGCAGCATCAGCATGAAACCCACCATGCTGAAGCGCCCGGACGCAACCCAGCTCTGGCCGAGATTCAGCAGGTTGTAGTAGACGATGAACGAAAACAGCGCCAGCATCAGGTTGCCGCTTCGTCCGACGCGCGGATTCACGCTCGAAAGCGTCAGCGCCAGCAGCACGAAGTTGATGCCCGCGAACAGCAGCCCGAGGCGCCACCCGAGCTCGCCCTGGTTCACCGGGCTCGGGTCCGAGATCAGGACGCGGGTCGAGCGGGAGCGCACCGGCGTGTCGTCGGTCGAGGTGACGACATCGCTGCCGATCTTTGCGCCGTAGGTTTCGAACTCGCTGATCTTCAGGCCGGTTGCGCCGTCGAGCGGCCGCTCCAGCCGCTGTCCGTTGCCCAGCATCAGATAGCGGATGTCGCCGATGGTGTCGATGTTGCCGGTCTTCGCCGAGGTGATGATCTGCAGGTTGCGCTCGATCGACGAGATGAAGACGTTGGTCGCCGTCGCGCCGTCCGGCGTGTCCTTGTCGATGAAGAACACGCGGTTGCGTCCGGAAGATTCACGGAACTCGCCGGGCGCGATGCGTTCGAGATCGCCGCGGCGCTCGTACTGGTCGCGCATGCCCTGCGTCTGCGAATTGGCCCAGGGCCAGCCGACCAGCGCCAACACCGTGATCGTCACCAGCACCGGCCAGGCGAATCCGAACAGCGGCTTGATGAAATCGAGCAGGCTGCGGCCGCTGGAGAACCAGATCACCATTTCGCTGTCGCGGTACATGCGCGAGAGCGTGCCGACGATCGAGACGAAAAGGCTGAGGCTGAGGATGGTCGGCATGTAGCCGAGCACGGTGTAAGCCATGACCAGCAGTACATCGGACGGATTGACGCTGCCTTTCGACGCCAGGCCGAGAGTGCGGATCAGCATCATGGTCATCACGATGGTGGCCAGGACGACGAGCGTGGCGCCGAAGCTTCGGGCCAGCTCCTTGCGGAGAGAGGAATGGAATAACATCGTCGAGGGAAAAAAAGGATTATGGACTTCCAGCTCAAGACCCTCACGACCGCCCAGGCGGTCAGCGAAAAGACCGACGCACTCATCGTGCTCGTCGGACCGGACAACATCCCCGCCAAGACGGTAAAGGCCGTCGCTGCATCGAAAGATGTGTTGGCGGCACTCATCGACGAAGTACGCAAAGCTGGCGACCTGCCGGAAAAAGCGGGTCGTCCGCTGTCACTCTACCGCCCCGCGGGCTTCGTCTCGCCGCGCGTGGTGCTGGCTTCGGTCGGCGACGGCAAGCCGGCTTCGATCCGCAGCGCCGTGACCGCGGCAGTGAACGCGGTCAAGACGACCAACCCGAAACGGCTCTCGATCGTGTTCGCCAGCTTCGCCGACGACGCCAGCGTCCAGGCAGCCGTGTATGCCGCGGCGGACGCGAGCTACGTCTACACGACCACCAAGCCGAAAGTCGATGCGCGCAGCATCCGCCAACTGGTGGTCGGCGTGCCGAACGCGTCTGCCGTTTCCGACGCCTTCGCGACGGCCGGCGCGACGGTGGCCGGCGTTGAGCTTGCCAAGGAATGGGGCAATCGCCCTGCCAACTACGCCACGCCGACGATGCTCGCCGACGCTGCGGCCGAGCTCGGCTCGCTGCCGCGCATCAAGGTCGAGGTGCTTGGACCCAAGGAAGTCGCCAAGCTCGGTATGGGGTCTTTCGCCGCAGTTGCCAAAGGTTCCGACGAGCCGTTGCGCTTTGTGGTGCTGCGCTACCAGGGCGGCGCGAAAGACGCAGCGCCGGTCGTGCTGATCGGCAAGGGCATCACCTTCGACACCGGCGGTGTGTCGATGAAGCCAGCAGCCGACATGGACGAGATGAAGTACGACATGTGCGGCGCAGCCAGCGTCATCGGCGTGTTCCG
>JAQGMX010000411.1 GCA_028292145.1 Variovorax sp. | reverse complement strand
GCCCGGCCGATGCCGAGCATCTGCCGCTCGCCGCCCGAAAGCTGCGCGCCGAGGTGCGCGCGGCGCTCGGCCAGGCGCGGAAACAGCGCGTAGATGTCATCCCGCGAATACACGCGCCGGCCGGGCGCCGACACCGGCACGAATGCGGTCGACAGGTTGTCCTCGACCGTCATGCGCGAGAAGACCAGCCGGCCTTCGGGCACCAGCAGCAGCCCGGCACGCACACGCTCGTGCGTCGGTTGCGCGTCGATGCGCCGGCCGTCGAGCGTCACCTCGCCGACGACGCTCGGCTCGCCGCGGGACCAGCCGGCCAGCGCGTTGACGAGCGTCGACTTGCCGGCACCGTTGGCACCGATCACGCCGACGATTTCGCCCTTCATCACGTCGAGCGCGTCCAGTGCGACCGCCTCGTTGCCCGCATAGGCCACGCGAAGCCCGCGCACGCCGAGCACCGAAGTCTCGCCAGACGGAACGGCGCTCATTGGACTTTCCCCAGATAGGCTTCCCGGACCCGAGGATCGCCCTGGATTTCGGCAGGCGATCCGTAAGCAAGCTGCCGGCCGAGATCGAGCACACAGATGCGGTCAGCCACGGCCATGATGAGCTCCATGTGATGTTCGATCACCACCACGGCGACGCCCTCCCGTTTCAGCTCGCCGAGCAAGGACACGAGTGCATCCATGTCCTCGCCGCCCAGCCCCGCCGCCGGTTCGTCGAGCAGCAGCACATCGGCACCGCGTCCGTAAGCCAACGCGATCGACAGCATGCGCTGGACGCCATACGGAATCTCTCTCGGGCTCAGCGCGTGGTAGGACGCCGGAATGCCGAAGCGCGCGAGTTGGCCCGCCGCCGACAGCCGCGCGTCGTCGCGGCGGCGCGCGGCACCCACCGGATTCAGGATGCTGGAGACCAGCCCCGCATGCGCATGCTCGCCGAGCACGGCAACGAAGTTGTCGAGCACGCTCAGATCGTCGAAAAAGGCGTTCTGCTGGAACGCGCGCTTCATGCCGAGCGCGGCCAGACCGTAGGGCGGCAAGCCTGTGACGTCGCGGGACTTCAGCTCGACGCGCCCGGACCGCCGCACCATGGCAGTCACGGCGTCATAGCACGAACTCTTGCCGGCGCCGTTGGGGCCGATGATCCCGAGCAGTTCGCCGGGAAACACCTCCCAGCTCACCCCTTCGAGCGCAATGAGCGCGCCGTAGCGCACGCCCAGGTCCTGCACGCGAAGTGCAGGCGTCCGAGCGCTTGCCGCGATGTTTGCAGTGGTTGCGGTGCCGTGCATCGTGGCCTCGTCGCCGGTCAGCGCGTCACCACGATCTTGCGATCCTGCACAGTGAAAAGGTAGTGCGTCGACTGCAACTGGCCGTTGGCCGCGAAGCTGACGTCGCCCATCACCGTGCCCTTGAAGCTGCCGCCGCGGATGCGTTTGGCGATCGCCTCGCGGTCCAGCGTCTTGAGCTCGTTGGCAGCCATCGCCCAGACCTGCAGCGAAGTCGCGCCGAGCGCCATGAATTTGTCGGGCGTGTACTTGAAAAGCTCCTGCGTCTTGGCCACGAAGCGCTGATTTGCCGGGTTGGACGCAAACGGCTCGACCAGAGGAAAGTAGATGTCGGCTCCGATGAGCCCGTTGGCTGCATCGCCGGCGACGTCGATCACGCTCGGCGCGACCGTTCCGACCGCCGCCACGAGCGCGCCGGTGAGCCTCGATTGCTTTGCCTGGCGGATGATCGCCGGCATGCCCAGACCCTCGTTCGCATTGATGGCGATGGTCACGTCGGGGTTAGCCGCGCGCACGTTGGTCAGCGCGACGCGGAAGTCTGCCTGTGCGAAGGGAAACTTCTCTGCGGCGACTTTCTCGTAGGCGTGGCCGAGCTTCTTCAGTTCGTTCTCGATCGACTCCTGCGCGCCGTTGCCGTAGGCATCGTTCTCGGTCATGAAAGCGATGCGCTTGGCCTTCGCGACCTTGGCCAGATAGTTGGCGATCACCGCGCCGTCCTGCGAGTTGGAGCTGTTGAGCCGGATCGCCAGCGGGTTGGACTCGCCCGACAGGATCGGATCGGCCTTGCTGATCGCCGTGATGTCGAGGATGCCCGCGCGCGCAATCACCGGCTGCATCGCCAGCGTGACCGGGCTGTTCCAGCCTTCGATGATCACCGAGACGCCCGCGCTCACCAGCTCGGTCGCCCGGGAGACGCCGACCGCCGGCGTGGATTCGTCGTCGCGCGAGACCAGTTCGATCTGCCGGTTCATCACGCCGCCGCTTTCGTTGATGACGGCAGCCATCGCCTGGATCGCCTGCGTCACGTGCTGGCCTTGCGGTCCAGCTCCGCCCGACAGCGGAAAGATGGTGCCGACCTTGATGGGGCCCTGCCCTTGTGCGTTTGCCGGCGCACTCATGCCAAGACCCCAACCCAGACCCATGGCGAGGCCGGTACCGAGCATCCGTCTTCGAAGCTGCTTCATGGTTGTCTCCATTGGTTTTATCGACTGGGCATCCGAGGCCCTCGTGCAAACATACCACCAGGTATGTTGAGGGGTCAATGACAAACGGTCGATCTACCGATAGGAGGTTTCCCTAGTCTTTCGAATGGCTGAAACCAATACGAAGAGTGCACAATCCACAAAGATACTCATTGGTATGTTTTTGTCAGAAAGATCCGCACCATGACAGACGAAGTTCTCACCGACATCAGCGACGGCATCCTCACCATCACGATCAACCGTCCCGCTGCGCGCAATGCGATGACGCTGGCCGCAGCCACGGCGATCGCCGCCGCTCTCGACAGGCTGGACACCGACGACAGCTTGCGGATCGGGATACTGAC
>JAQGMX010000370.1 GCA_028292145.1 Variovorax sp. | reverse complement strand
CACCATCCTCACCATCATCCGCAGCGCCGAAGCGCGCGACTTCGCTCCAGCAACCTTGCGCCAGCACGCGCCGCAAGCTCTCTTCGGTCCCATTGACGACCACGCGCCCGCTCGCGGGCACCGTGCGCACCAGGTGATGGAACTGGCGCTCGATGGCGGCGAGGTCGTCGAAGATGTCGGCGTGATCGAACTCCAGGTTGTTCAGGATCGCGGTGCGCGGCCGGTAATGGACGAATTTGCTGCGCTTGTCGAAAAACGCCGTGTCGTATTCGTCGGCCTCGATCACGAAGGTTTTCTGCGCGCCGAGCCGGGCCGAAACGCCGAAATCGAGCGGCACCCCGCCGACCAGAAAGCCTGGTGCCCGGCCGGCGCACTCCAGGATCCAGGCCAGCATCGATGTCGTCGTCGTCTTGCCGTGCGTTCCGGCGACGGCCAGCACGTGGCGATCCTGCAGCACATGCTCGGCCAGCCATTGCGGCCCGCTGGTGTAGGGCGCGCCGGCGTTCAGGATCGCTTCCATCAGCGGAAACTTCGGCGTACCGTCGGCCAATCGTGCGCGCGAGACCACGTTGCCGACGACGAACATGTCGGGCTTCAGCCCCATCTGGTCGGCGGAAAAGCCTTCGATCAATGCGATGTCGAGCGCGCGGAGCTGGTCGCTCATCGGCGGGTAGACGCCGGTGTCGCAGCCGGTGACGCGGTGGCCGGCTTCACGCGCCAGCGCGGCAACGCCACCCATGAAGGTACCGCAGATGCCGAGGATATGAATATGCATCCGTCCAATTCTAGGGAAGCGGGCAAAATGCCTTGATGGACACGCTCAAGCGCGAAATCGCCGCCGTCGCCTCTCGTCTGATCGTCGAGGACGGGATGGAGTACGGCCCGGCCAAGCGCCGCGCCGTCAAGGAAATGGGTCTGCCGGCGCGCACGGCTTTGCCCAACAACGACGAAGTCGAGGCGGAGGTACGCGACTACATCCAGATGTTCTGCGCAGACACCCAGCCTCGCGAACTGCATGCGCTGCGGCTCCTGGCGCTGGAGTGGATGGAGCGGATGGCCGCGTTTCGGCCGTATGTCGGCGGTGCGGTCTGGCATGGGACGGCGACGAGGCTGACCGACATCTATATCCAGTTGTTCTGCGACGACTCCAAGTCGGCGGAGATCGCCCTCATCGACCATCACGTGGATTACGAGCCGCGCATGGTGACGGGTTTTCACGGCGAGCAGGTCGAGGCGCTGAGCGTGCACGCGACGAGTCGCGAACTCGGCGAAGAGGTCGGCGTCCATTTGCTGGTGTACGACCTCGACGATTTGCGCGGCGCGCTCAAGCCGGATGCTCAGGGCCGTACGCCGCGGGGTGACGCGGCAGGGTTGCGCAAATTGATCGAGAAAGAATCCAAGGCATGAAGGTATCGATCAAACGGCGCGCCCTGATGGTGGGCGGCGTTGCCGTGGCTGCCGGGGCGATTGGGGTCGGAACGGGGCTGCTGCGCCACCGACAGGACGCCGCCGGTGCGCCAGAAGCGCTGGACGGCAACTTCTGGGCGAGTCGTTTCGATCGACCCGACGGCGGACAACTCGATTTCGCCGCTTTGCGCGGAAAGCCGCTGCTGGTCAACTTCTGGGCCACCTGGTGCCCGCCTTGCATTGAGGAGTTGCCGATGATCGATCGTTTCTTCGTCGATCAGGCTGCCAACGGCTGGCAAGTTGTCGGATTGGCGGTCGATCAGCCTGCTGCCGTGCAGAAGTTTCTCGGCAAAACGCCAGTGACTTTCCCAATCGGAATGACCGGTCTTGCGGGAACCGAATTGATGAAACAGTTGGGAAACACGGCGGGTGGCCTTCCATTCACGCTGGTGGTTTCGGCAGGGGGCAGCGTTGCGGCGCGTAAAATGGGCAAGCTCGAAATGGCCGACCTCGACACGTGGCGGCGTGCACAACTTCACAGTTAGAATCCGGCCGCACAAACGGCTGTTGGCCGGTAATTGACGTCTGAACGCTTGATTAGGCTTGTTTAAGCCGATTTACAGCGATTTTTAGGCAAGTTAAATCCGAATAGCCGGGATGACCGGCAATGGAGTCCCATGGATCTGCGCAAACTCAAGACACTGATCGACCTGGTGTCTGAATCGAATATTTCCGAACTGGAAATCACCGAAGCCGAAGGCAAGGTTCGGATCGTCAAGGGCGGCATCGCCGCTCCCGTTCAATATGTACAGACCATGGCCGCTCCCGCAGCAGCCCAGCCGGCATCCGCCGCTGCGCCTGCGGCCGAAGCAGCGCCTGCGTCTGCGCCGGCCGCGGCAACCGGCCACGTTGTGAAGTCGCCGATGGTCGGCACCTTCTATCGCTCGTCGAGCCCGGGCGCTGCTGCGTTCGTGGAAGTCGGCAGCCAGGTCAAGGAAGGTGAAACGGTTTGCATCATCGAAGCGATGAAGATCCTGAACGAGATCGAAGCCGACAAGTCGGGCACGATCACGCAGATCCTGGGTGAGAACGGCCAGGCGGTCGAGTACGGCCAACCCCTGTTCATCATCGAGTGACCATGTTCAAGAAGATCCTGGTCGCCAACCGCGGCGAGATCGCGCTTCGAATCCAGCGGGCCTGCAGCGAACTCGGCATTAAGGCCGTAATGGTCTATTCGGAAGCCGATCGCGACGCCAAGTACGTCAAGCTCGCGCAAGAAGCCGTGTGCATCGGCCCGGCGCCGTCCGCGCTGAGCTATCTCAACATGCCGGCCATCATTTCGGCCGCCGAAGTGACCGACGCCGAAGCCATCCACCCCGGCTACGGCTTTCTGAGCGAGAACGCAAACTTCGCCGAGCGCGTCGAGCAGAGCGGATTCCAGTTCATCGGCCCGACGCCGGAAAACATCCGCACGATGGGCGACAAGGTCATGGCCAAGCAGGCCATGATCAAGGCCGGCGTGCCGTGCGTGCCGGGCTCCGAAGGCGAGTTGTCCGACGACGCGATGACCAACAAGCGCATCGCGCGGGCCATCGGCTATCCGGTGATCATCAAGGCGGCGGGCGGCGGTGGCGGTCGCGGCATGCGCGTGGTGCACACCGAAGCCGCGCTGATCAACGCGATCCAGATGACCAAGGCGGAGGCTGGTGCGGCCTTCAACAATCCGGCCGTCTACATGGAGAAGTTTCTCCAGGACCCGCGCCACATCGAGATCCAGATCCTCGCCGACAAGTACAAGAATGCGGTGTATCTGGGCGAGCGCGACTGCTCCATGCAGCGCCGCCACCAGAAGGTGATCGAGGAATCGCCGGCGCCGGGCATTCCGCGCAAGCTGATTGAGAAGATCGGCGAGCGTTGCGCCGCTGCCTGCAAGAAGATCGGCTACCGCGGTGCGGGCACCTTCGAATTTCTGTACGAGAACGGCGAGTTCTATTTCATCGAAATGAACACGCGCGTGCAGGTCGAGCATCCGGTGACGGAATTCACGACCGGCATCGACATCGTGAAGACGCAGATCATGGTCGCCGCCGGGGAGAAGCTGCCGTTCACGCAGCGCCAGATCGAGATGCGCGGCCATTCGATCGAATGCCGGATCAACGCCGAAGATGCCTACAAGTTCACGCCGTCGCCAGGCCGCGTGACGATGTGGCATCCGCCGGGCGGTCCCGGCGTGCGCGTCGATTCGCACGTGTACACCAATTATTTCGTGCCGCCGAACTACGACTCGATGATCGGGAAGATCATCGTGCACGGCGACACCCGCGACCAGGCGCTGGCGCGCATGCGCACGGCGCTGAACGAGACCGTGATCGAAGGCATCCAGACCAACATCCCGTTGCACCGCGAGCTGATGGTCGATTCCAAGTTCATGGCCGGCGGCACCAACATCCACTATCTCGAAGAGTGGCTGGCCGCGAGAGCAAGATGATTCGCGGCCACGCCAGCGGTCCGGTAGGGAGTTGTCATGTTTGAGCTTCGTCTGATGTCGCCGGAAGGCCGGGTCGAAACGGTGAGCGATGCGCTCGACGCACTCGATGCGTTGAGCGTCTCGGTGGAAGATGCCGATGCGCAGACCGATGCCGAGCAGGCGCTCTTCGGCGAGCCCGGCATGCCGCCGCCCAAGGACGGCTGGCAACGGTCGCGCGTGATCGCACTGTTCGAATCGGAGAAGCTGGCGCGGGAAGCCGCCGCCGTGCTCGCAGTGCAGGATTTCTTCGTCGATTGCGAGCTGCTCGGCGTCGTCAATGTGCCGGAGCAGGACTGGGTGCGGCTCACACAGTCTCAATTCACGCCGGTCGAGATCACGCCTGAATTCTGGATCGTGCCGACGTGGCACGAGCCGCCGGCGCAGGCGCGCCAGGTGATCCGGCTCGATCCCGGCCTGGCTTTCGGCACCGGCACGCATCCGACGACGCGCATGTGCCTGCGCTGGACCGCGAATCGGCCCGACCGCTCGCTCGGTCGCGTGCTCGACTACGGCTGCGGTTCCGGCATCCTCGCGATCGGCGCAGCGAAGTTCGGCGCGTCGGAGATCGACGCGGTCGACATCGATTCCGCTGCGGTCGAGGCCACGCGCCTGAATGCCGAAGCCAACAACGTCACGTTGAATGCCGGCCTGCCGGATGCGGCGACGGGCCGCTACGACATCGTGCTCGCCAACATCCTCGCCACGCCGCTCAAGGTGCTTGCGCCTTTGCTGTGCGCGCATGTGAAGGGCGGCGGTTCGCTGGTGCTCGCGGGCATCCTCGAACGCCAGGCCGAGGAGTTGAAGGCGGCCTATGCGCCTTATGCGGCACTCGAAGTCAGCGACAGCGAGGACGGCTGGATATTGATGACGGCACGTCTTTGAGACCGAGGCCGCCGCTGTGAGCCTCGCTACCCGATGCCCCGCCTGCGGCACCACTTTCAAGGTGGTGCAGGATCAGCTTCGGATTTCCGATGGATGGGTGCGCTGCGGCCGATGCAGCGAGATCTTCGACGGCAACGAGAACCTGCAATCTGCAGAAGCAGCGGTTGCAACCGAGGCGCCGGACAAATCCGCATTCGACTTCCCCGATTTTTCCGCCTTCCCCAGTGCGCCGCCGGTCAACACCGCGGCGAGGGAAAGTGCGCCCGAATCGGAGGCTGTCGACGAACAGCAGCCCGAGGCTCCCGTTGCGACGGACGCCGTCGAAAAGCCGGTTCCCGCACCCTGGCTCGGCAGCTGGCCATCGCTGGAACTCAAACCCGGCGCGCCAGCAGCTGCCCCTGCCGTTGCAGTTGCCGTGCCGGAGGTGCCGTTCGACGTCGCGCGCGCGTCTGCACTGGCCGAACCTGCCGCGCAGACTTCGACCGTGGCAGCGCCGGAATCCTCGCCAGGCGGCGAACCCAGCGGATTTGCGACGCTCGATCAGCCCGAAGGAACGTTCAAGCGTTGGCTACGCCGCATTCCGGGCCTCGACCGCCTGCCCCTGCGTACGATCAGTGCGGGCGCACTCGTGCTGCTGGGCGCGCAGATGGTCTATCAGTCGCGCGACGCGATTGCCGCTCAGCGACCGTCGTTGCAGCCAGCGTTGACCGCGATGTGCAAGGCGGCCGGTTGCGCGCTGTCGCCGTTGCGGCAGATCGATTCGATCACGATCGACGGCGCTTCCTTTGCGCGCGACCCGGGCGGCGAGGGCTATCAGCTGGCCTTCACCCTGCGCAATCGGGCTGCGATTCCGCTCGCGATGCCGGCTGTCGAAGTGACGCTGCTCGATACGCAGGAACAAGCCGTCGTCAGGCGCGTGCTTTTGCCTGCCGATTTCAACGCGCCCGAAGTGCTCGCCGCGAACACCGAACGCTCGACCATGCTGCCGCTGGCGATTTCTCCCGCGCCCGTATCCGTGCCCGCGCTGGCGCCGGTTGCCGGGTACGGCATTGCCGCGTTCTATCCCTGAGCGCGCTGCCGAAGCGCTTTCCGGGTCTCCTTTCTTCCTCATTCTTCAGGTCCACCCATGGCAGCAGTGATTTGCGGTTCGCTCGCGTTCGACACCATCATGACTTTCGAGGGCCGGTTCGCCGACCAGATCCTTCCCGACCAGCTTCACATCCTCAACGTGTCGTTCCTGGTGCCTGCGCTGCGACGTGACTTCGGCGGTTGCGCGGGCAACATCGCCTACGCACTCAACGCGCTGGGCGGCCATGCGTTGCCGATGGCCGCCGTCGGCAGCGACGGCGCGGAATACATCGCGCGGCTTCGCGAGCTGGGCATCGGCACGGAATTCATCCGCACGCTCGACGACACCTACACCGCGCAGTGCTTCATCACCACCGATCTCGCGAACAACCAGATTACCGCCTTCCATCCCGGCGCGATGCAAAAGGCGCACCTGACGAAGATCGCGGCGCGTGACGACATCCGCATCGGCATCATCTCGCCGGACGGCCGCGATGCGATGCTCCAGCATGCCGAGCAATTCAAGGTGGCGGGCATTCCGTTCGTCTTCGATCCGGGTCAGGGGCTGCCGATGTTCAACGGCGACGAACTCGCGCGCTTCATCGACCAGGCCGACTGGGTCACCGTCAACGACTACGAAGGCAAGATGCTCAGCGACCGTACCGGCTGGGACAGCGCGGAGATTTCGCGTCGCGTGCGCGGACTGGTCGTGACGCTCGGCGCCGAGGGCTGCGAAGTCTGGATCGACGGCGAGCGCACGCACGTGCCGGGCGTCACGCCCGAAGCCATCGTCGACCCGACCGGCTGCGGCGACGCCTGGCGCGGTGCGCTGCTGTTCGGGCTGGAAAGGAACTGGTCGCTGGCCGACTGCGCAGCGCTCGGCAACAAGCTGGGTGCGCTCAAGATCGCGCAGCGAGGACCGCAGAACTACACGGTCGATCGTTTGGCGCTGGGAATCCTGCAGGCGTAAAAAAACCCGGCACCTTGCGGTACCGGGCCGTGCCCTTTCTCAAGGGCATCGAGCCACAAGGACTCAGGGCTTGCTGGCGGTCGGAAACGGCCAGGCGGCTTGCGGGTTCAGCGTCGTCTGTGCCGAAGGTGCCGGCGCTGCAGCAGCAGCCGCTGTCTTCGCAGGCGCCTTGGCTGCCTTCTTGGCAACCGCAGTCTTCACCGCAGGTTTGGCGGCAGGCTGAGGGGCGGCAGCGGGCTTTTTCGCAGCTTTCTTGGCAGCGGTCTTCTTGGCCGCCGCCTTCTTCGCCGGCGCCTTCTTGGTGGCAGTCTTCGCAACGGTCTTGACTGCGGCAGCCTTCTTGGCCGGAGCCTTCTTCGCCGCGGTCTTGGTCACTGCCTTGGTTGCCGTGGTCTTCTTGGCAGGGGTCTTGGCAGAGGTTTTTGCGGACGTCTTTGCAGCGGTCTTGGTCGCCGGTGCCTTCTTCGCGGCAACCTTCTTCGATGCGACCTTCGTTGCCGGCGCCTTCTTGGTTGCCGGTGCCGCCTTCTTCGCCGCGACCTTCTTGGCTGCTACGGGCGCCTTCTTGGCCGCTACCTTCTTGGCGGCGACAGGTGCCTTCTTCGCAGCAGCGATCTTCTTGGCCGGGGCGGCCTTCTTCACAGCGACTTTTTTAGCCGGTGCTTTCTTTGCAGTTGCCATTTTCTTTCTCCTTGATCAAGTTGAAAAATCAACCTCTTTGAGCACGCCGCGCACGCTTGTGTACGCGATGTGATCCATGGTGTTGGATATCAAGCTCCAGCACCATGAACACCTGCGCCCTCGGCATCGCCGTGCTCTTTGGCACGATCGATGACGAAGGCAATTCCTGAATCCACTTGCGGTAGTCTTTGAAAATTCAATCCCAGGAGAGAGCGCCGCCCGATTGGTATTCGATCACGCGGGTTTCGAAGAAATTGCGCTCTTTCTTCAGGTCGATCATTTCGCTCATCCAGGGAAACGGGTTTTCCTCGTTCGGGAAAAGGGTCTCGAGGCCGATCTGCTGCGCGCGCCGATTGGCGATATAGCGCAGGTAGCCCTTGAACATGGAGGCGTTCATGCCGAGCACGCCGCGCGGCATGGTGTCTTCGGCGTATTGGTATTCGAGCTCGACGGCCTTCAGGAACAGTTCCTTGATCTCGGCCTTGAATTCAGGCGTCCAGAGTTCGGGGTTCTCGAGCTTGAGCTGGTTGATCAGGTCGATGCCGAAATTGCAATGCATCGATTCGTCGCGAAGGATGTACTGGTATTGCTCCGCAGCGCCCGTCATCTTGTTCTGGCGACCGAGCGCAAGAATCTGCGTGAAGCCGACGTAGAAGAACAGGCCTTCCATGAGACATGCGAAAACGATCAGCGATTTGAGCAGCGTCTGGTCGGTTTCATGCGTACCGGTCTTGAAGTGCGGGTCGCTGATCGCTTCGATGAAGGGAATCAGGAACTCGTCCTTGTTTCGGATCGACGCGACTTCGTTGTACGCATTGAAGATCTCGCTCTCGTCCAGGCCGAGCGACTCGACGATGTACTGATAAGCGTGCGTGTGGATCGCTTCTTCGAATGCCTGACGCAGCAGGAACTGGCGGCATTCGGGTGCGGTGATGTGGCGGTAGGTGCCCAACACGATGTTGTTGGCGGCCAGCGAGTCGGCCGTCACGAAGAAGCCGAGGTTGCGCTTGATGATGCGGCGCTCGTCTTCGGTCAGTCCGTTCGGGTCTTTCCACAACGCGATGTCGCGCGTCATGTTCACTTCCTGCGGCATCCAGTGATTGGCGCAGGTGGCGAGATACTTTTCCCAAGCCCACTTGTATTTGAACGGCACCAGCTGGTTGACGTCCGTCTGGCCGTTGATGATGCGCTTGTCGGCTGCGTTGACACGCCGTGCAACCGCGGGAACGGTCGTTGCCACAACGGCTGCGGGCGTTGCCGATGCTTGCGGCACTTCAGGCGCTTTTGGCGCAGTCGGGATGTCCGTCGAGCGTGCGCGGAGCACGTCGTTTTGCGGCGAGCGATGCGGCTCTTGCGGCACCTCTTTTTGCGCGGATGGTTTGACTTCTTCGTCCCAGGTCAACATAGAAAAATCCAATGCTCAAATTATGTGAGCAACGATGAAGGGTTGCAAATTGCAGCTCTCACCGCGCCCGAATTATCTCGTGCTTATTCATGCTTATGTTGTCCGCGTGCATCGCTATTTTTGTCAGGCGATGCCGCGAATCAACTTTGCATCAGGCCGACGTCACTGGCAGGCTTCGCAGGTCGGATCGTCGACGCCGCAAAACGCGATGTCGGTGGCGGGAATCGCATTGAGCTGCGCCTGTGCGGCCATCGCGGCCGCTTCGATCGCGCTCATGCCCGCGGGTGCTGCTGACGAAGAAGACGCGCCGCTGTCGCTGCCCGACGAAACCGCGTTGAGGCGTCCCGATTGCACGGTCGATTTCTCGGCATGCGTCGCGCTTTGCGTGCGGAGGTAGTAGGTCGTCTTCAGGCCGCGCAGCCAGGCGAGCTTGTAGGTCTCGTCGAGCTTCTTGCCCGATGCGCCGGCCATGTAGATGTTGAGCGACTGCGCCTGGTCGATCCACTTCTGGCGACGTGCGGCGGCTTCGACCAGCCACTTGGTTTCGACTTCGAAGGCCGTGCCGTAAAGCGCCTTGATGTCTTGCGGTACGCGGTCGATCGGACGCAGCGATCCGTCGAAGTGCTTCAGGTCCATGACCATCACGTCGTCCCACAGTCCGAGGCGCTTGAGGTCGCGCACCAGGTAATGGTTGATGACGGTGAATTCGCCCGACAGGTTCGACTTGACCGACAGGTTGCCGAAGCAAGGCTCGATCGACGCGTCGACGCCGATGATGTTCGAAATGGTGGCGGTCGGTGCGATGGCGACGCAGTTCGAATTGCGCATGCCGTCGGTCTTGATCTTCTGGCGCAGCGTGTCCCAGTCGAGCGTGGTCGAGCGGTCGACTTCGACGTAGCCGCCGCGTGCTTTCTCGAGCATGTCGAGCGTGTCGATCGGCAGGATGCCCTGGTCCCACAGCGAGCCCTTGTAGCTCGAGTAGTTGCCGCGTTCCTTGGCCAGGTCGGTCGATGCCCAGTAGGCGTAGTAGCAGATCGCTTCCATCGATTCGTCGGCGAACTGGACCGCTGCGTCCGACGCGTAAGGAATGCGCAGTTCGTACAGCGAGTCCTGGAAGCCCATCAGGCCGAGGCCGACCGGACGATGGCGCAGGTTCGAAGTGCGCGCTTTTTCGACGGCGTAGTAGTTGATGTCGATCACGTTGTCGAGCATGCGCATCGCGGTCGAGATCGTCTTCTTGAGCTTGACTTGGTCGACCTTGCCATCCTTCAGATGCTGGAGCAGGTTGACCGAGCCGAGGTTGCAGACCGCGGTTTCCTCGTCGCTGGTGTTCAGCGTGATCTCGGTGCAGAGGTTCGACGAATGCACGACGCCGGCATGCTGCTGCGGCGAGCGCACGTTGCAGGCATCCTTAAACGTGATCCACGGATGACCGGTCTCGAACAGCATCGTCAGCATCTTTCGCCAGAGGTCGCTCGCCGGCACGGTGCGCGAAGGCGTGATCTCGCCGCGTGCGGCCTTGGCTTCGTAGGCGACGTAGGCGGTCTCGAATTCGGCGCCGAACAGGTCGTGCAGCTCGGGCACGTTGTTGGGCGAGAACAGCGTCCAGTTGCCCTTCTCCATCACGCGGCGCATGAAGAGGTCGGGAATCCAGTTGGCGGTGTTCATGTCGTGCGTGCGGCGGCGGTCGTC
>JAQGMX010000368.1 GCA_028292145.1 Variovorax sp. | reverse complement strand
CTCGTCACCCTGCCCTGCTACGAATGGCAGCATGTGCTCGTGTTGCCCAAAGGGCATCCGCTGGCCGACAAGGAACGGGTGTCGCTGGAAGACATCGCAGCCGAGCCGATCATCACGTACCACCCGTCGTTCACCGGCCGGACGCGCATCGATCACGCCTTCGCACAGAAAAAGCTCACGCCGCGCATCGCGCTCGAAGCCATCGATTCGGACGTCATCAAGACCTACGTGCGACTCGGACTGGGCATCGGCATCGTGGCCGAGATGGCTGTGCGCGACGACACCAACGCCGACCTCGTCGTGCGACCGATGGGCCACATCTTCGGCACCAACATCGCCCGCGTGGCTTTCAAGCGCAGCGCCTATCTGCGCAACTTCGTCTTCAAATTCGCCGAGTTGCTCAGCGACCGGCTCGACCGCAACCTCATCGCCAAGGCCCTCAGCGGCCATTCGCAGGACTACGAACTGTGACCACTACCTTCGCCTCGACCCCCTCGAACCCGTCGACAGGACCCCGCACACCTTCCGTCGCAACCAAGCTGCCGGCGGTAGGCACGACGATTTTCACCGTCATGTCGGCCCTCGCAGCCGAGAAGAACGCCGTCAATCTCGGCCAGGGGTTTCCGGACTTCGACTGCGATCCCGCCCTCCGCGACGCGGTGACGCAGGCGATGGCAGCAGGGCACAACCAGTATCCGCCGATGCCGGGCGTGGCCGCGCTGCGCAGTGCAGTAGCCGAAAAGGTCGCCGCGCTCTACGACCATCGCTACGACCCCACGACCGAAATCACCATCACGGCCGGCGCGACCCAGGCAATCATCACGATCATCCTCGCCATCGCGCACCCGGGCGACGAGGTGATCGTGCTGGAACCCTGCTACGACGCGTACGTGCCAAGCATCGAGCTGGCGGGCGGCGTAGTGGTTCGCGTGCCGCTGACCCCAGGCACCTTTCGCCCCGATTTCGACAAGATCCGCGCTGCGCTGTCACCGAAAACCCGTGCGATCGTGGTCAACACGCCGCACAACCCGAGCGCCACGGTCTGGACCGCCGCGGAAATGCGGACGCTCGAGGAAATGCTGGCGCCGACCGACGTCCTGGTGATCGCCGACGAGGTCTACGAGCACATGGTGTTCGACGGCGTGCGGCACGAGAGCGTCGCACGCTATCCGAACCTCGCGGCGCGCAGTTTCATCGTCAGCAGCTTCGGCAAGACCTATCACGTGACCGGTTGGAAAGTCGGCTACGTGGCGGCACCCGCGCCGCTGACGGCGGAATTCCGCAAGGTGCATCAGTTCAACGTGTTCACGGTCAACACGCCGATGCAATACGCGCTGGCTCACTACATGGAGAATCCGTCACCCTACCTGGACCTGCCGGCGTTCTATCAGCGCAAGCGCGACCTGTTCGCGGAAGGCCTGGCTAGAACGCGCTTCAAACTGCTGCCCAGCGCCGGAACCTATTTTCAATGCGTCGATATCAGCGACGTCAGCGATTTGGGTGAAGCGGACTTCTGCAAATGGCTTGCAACCGAAATCGGCGTTGCGGCCATTCCGCTTTCGGCGTTCTATGGCGACGGTTTCGACCAGCGCGTCGTTCGCTTCTGTTTCGCCAAGAAGGACGAAACCCTGCAGAACGCGATCGGACGGCTCGCGAAGCTCTGACCGCAATTGTCGGCATATCCTGACCGGCGGAAGGGCTTTTGTCGCTTTTCACATCGAGCCGGCAGCAAGAAGATGGCGGCATTCAAATTCGAATGCTTATTGGAGAACCCAGATGTCCACCATCCTGCTAGTCGTGCTGATTCTTTTGCTGATCGGCGTGCTGCCCACCTGGGGTCACAGCAAAAGCTGGGGTTACGGCCCGAGCGGCGGTCTTGGGCTGGTGCTGATCGTCGTGATCGTACTGCTGGTAATGGGGCGAATCTGACGCCCTGAATCGCAGCGGATTCCTAGAAAATGCCCGTCCCGGTTATGCCGCGACGGGCATTTTTCTGGGCGCATGACGACGTTGCGAGTACAAATCAAGCGCCTTGTACGCGACCACTGAAGCGCCGAAAGCCGCTGCAAAATAGACCGTCGGAGATTTGATGGCGGTCCGCTTCAGGAGCTCGAAAACCGGGATGTGCAACATGTAGAGCGGGAACGAGACATCGCCCAGCATCCGCATCCATGCCGACGGCTTGCCGCCCGGACCCTGACGAAGAATGTTCCTGAACAGGAATGCGACAGCCGCAAGCGTGCAGATCCTGAGAATGAACGGAATCAGGTCGATCTGGAAAAACTGTGCCATCTCGCCGTGCTTCAACCGATAGCCAGCCTGAATCACAATGCTCAACGCGATATAGATCGCAAACATTGCAACGATCGATCGCATGATGTTGCCGCTACCACCGCTGTCTTTGGTTCGCGCGAGACGAAGCCCCGACAGCCAGATGAAGGCCAGCAGCAACAGATTCAGGCCGAATGCGGTGCCTGAGTAATACGTCCAGTGGAAGAGCGTTCGTCCGCAGGTGTAAACGCAGAACGTGATGAATGAAACGGCAACCAGTCGCTTGATCGTCTTGTCCGACAGCGTGAAGAGGAGCGGCGTCAGGCAATAAAGCCAGAACTCAAGAGACAGGCTCCATGCCGGTCCCACGATCGAGGTCGGAACCAGCAACTGATTCAGGAAAAGCAGGTTGATCGCCCACTCCGACGCGGCAGGCAGGGCATGGCTGCCGCTGTACAGCACGATCCCCATCAGCACCAGACTCGCCAGATAGACCGGATAGATCCGTTTGACCCGGCGCCAGAGAAATTGCGTCGGCTCTTTTCGGTACGAAACGCCGATCGAATAGCCGCTGACCAGCAGAAATCCCAAAATCGCCTCGAACGTTCCCAGCATCGGAATGACCGAAAGAACGCCGATCGGCATCATCTCGGCCAGATGGTTGAAGGCGACGATGGACGCCAGTACGAACCGGAGCGCCGCAAGCTTGCTCCACTGGTCCACGGGCTGTATTTGACTGGCTTGATGACTGGCTTGACCGCTCATAGCGGCCGCAGTCTATCGGCGTAGTACCAATGACATATCGCGCATATGGATACACCGTGTTGACTGCGGGCCTTACGGGTTTTAACGGTCTTACCGGTTATTCGGCCCGAATGTCGTTCGCCTTGACGATTTCACCGTAAAGCTTGTAGTAGTCGCGCGTCAGTTTGGCGAGCTGTTCCGGCGTACCGCCGCCGGGCTCGTCACCGCGTTCGACGATGCCCTTGCGGATGTTTTCATCGGACAGCGCGACGTTCATCGCCGCGTTGGCCTTCCTCACGATATCGGCCGGAAGACCCGGAGGGCCGTAAAGCCCGATGAACGAGATGATTTCGAAGTCTTTCAAGCCAGCTTCGGTCGCGGTTGGAATGTCCGGGAAGGCCGGAACGCGCTTGGGGCCGGTCACGATCAGCGGGCGCAACTGGCCCGACTTGATGAACGGCACCACCACCGAGGCCGCATCGAACATCGCGCTCACGCGCCCGGCGATCAGGTCGGTCATGGCCGGACCGCTGCCCTTGTACGGGACATGGTTCATCTTCGGCTTGCCGATGCGCTCGCGGAACAGCTCCATCGTCGCGTGCGTGAGGCTGCCGGGGCCGGCCGAGGCGTAGTCGATGTCCTTGCCGATCTTGTCCTGCGCCTTCACCCATGCGATGAATTCCTGCAGGTTCTTGGCCGGCACCGTGTTGGGAACGGCCAGGATCAGCGACGACTGCAGCATCAGGCCGATGGGCGTGAGCTTCAGCGGGTCGGCCATCGCCGTGTTGCGGTAGGTGTGCGGATTGAGCGTGATGGTGCCGTTGCCGACGAGCAGACGGTAGCCGTCGGCTGGCGCGCGCATTACGTTGTCGGTGCCGATGTTGCCGCCGGCGCCGGCCTTGTTGTCGATGACGACGCCCTGCCCCAGCACCTTCTGCATGCCGACGGTCACCATGCGACCCGCAAAGTCGGTCTGGCCACCCGGTGGATAGCCGACCACGAGCGTCACGGTCTTGGTCGGCCACGCGCCCTGCGCCCATACCGGCACGCCGGCTGCGGCGAGTCCGGCGGCTGCAACGCCCAGTTGGAGCGCCGAGCGCCGTGAGAAAGAATTGTTCGTCTTGTCGATTGAGTGCATGCCTGTTTCTTCCTTGATTGCCGAGACGGTCTGAAGTCTCTAGATGGTATTGGATCGTCGATCGACACCTCGGAAAAAGAGGGCAAACACGGTCATGCGCGTCGTCAAAGCTCCAACCGCCAAGCGCCAACCCGCTCAAAACCCGGAAAGCGCCTGGCGCAGCAGCAACAGCGCGAGCACCAGCATCACGCCGCCGATCGACAGATCGAGCAACTGCCAGGCACGGGGACGCGCAAACAGCGGCGCGAGCCAGCGCGCACCGTAGCCGAGCAAGCCGAACCAGAACAGGCTCGCCGCGCCCGCCCCCGCCACGAACCAGCCACGAAGGGATCCGACCTGCTGCGCACCGATGCTGCCCACGAGAAGCACGGTGTCCAGATACACATGCGGGTTCAGGAACGTGAACGCGGCGGCCTGCGCGAAGACGGCAGCCCGCCCGGAGGCAACCTGTCCGGGCAAAGACACCAGGCGTCCGGCATGGCGCGAGCGGCGCAGAGCCTGAATGCCGTAGACCGTCAGGAATGCGGCACCGGCGAGCGCGAGCAAGCGAGCCAGGCCGGGTCGATCGCCGAGCGCCTGCGCCATTCCCAGGACGCCCGCGGCGATGAGTGCAGCGTCGGCCGCGGCGCAGAACAGCACGATGGTCCCGACGTGCTCGCGCCGCAAGCCCTGGCGGAGGACGAAGGCGTTTTGAGCGCCGATGGCGACGATGAGCGCGAGGCTCAGGAGCAGGCCGTGGACAAAGACCGGCAACGCGAGCGAAAGAGAGGCTTGAAGTTCGGGCATGGCGATGAGCTTGCCAGCACCCTGTTCTGAAGCCAAACTATCTTTATTAACTCAACTTCAGAAAATCTAATCCGATGCTCGACTACGCCGCTCTCGCTGCACTGGCTGCCGTCATCAGAGAAGGCAGCTTCGAGCGCGCAGCCCGCAGCCTTAATGTGACCCCGTCGGCCGTGTCGCAGCGCGTCCGACTGCTCGAGGAGCGCGTGGGCTGCGCCCTGGTCGTGCGCGACCAGCCCTGCCGCCCGACCGAAACCGGCCGGCGCCTCTGCCAGCACGTCGACCGGGTCGGCCTTCTGGAGCAGGAACTCGAAGGCGCGGTGCCGGCGCTCGCGCCGAACGGCATCGCCCGCATGCCGCTGCCGGTCGCGGTGAATGCCGACAGCCTGGCGACCTGGTTCGCGCCGGCGATGGCCGAGTTCGCGGCGCAGGCGCCCGTGCTGATGGACATCGCCGTCGACGACCAGGACTGCACCGCCGAATGGCTGCGCAGCGGTGCCGTGATGGCGGCCGTGACCGCGACGGCCAGGGCGGCGACCGGCTGCAACAGCACGACCCTGGGCGCCATGCGCTACCTGGCCGTCTGCACGCCGGCATTCGCCGCACGTCATTTCGAAGACGGCGTCGGCATCGCGAGCCTCACGCGCGCGCCGAGCCTGGTCTTCAACACACGGGACGAGTTGCAGGCGCGATGGGCCTCCCGCCTCTGTCATCGTCATGTCGAACTGCCCCGCCACACCCTTCCGTCGACGCAGGCCTTCGTGACCGCCGCGCTGGCCGGCATGGGATGGGGCCTGCAACCGGAGCTCCTGATCGGGGCGCATCTTGCGAGCGGCGCACTCGTCGAACTGGTGCCGCAGACACCGTTCGATGTGCCTCTCTACTGGCAGCAGGCGCGCGCCGCATCCGTGGTGCTCGACGGCCTGACGCGGTATCTGCTGCCGGCGGCCCGGAAGGCGCTGATACCTTCCGACGGCAGCTGAGGCGATCTACTGCGCCAGCTGCACCCAGGCCTTGTCCAGACGCTTGACACTCACCGGCTGCGGCGTGCGCAATTCCTGCGCGAAGAAGCTCACGCGCAACTCTTCCAGCAACCAGCGGAATTCCAGCATCCGGTCGTCGACCACGCCTTTGCGCTCCGCCACCAGCCGCCAATAGCGCTGTTCCTGCGGCTTCAGTTCAGCCAACTTGGCTGCGTCGCGCGCCGGGTCGGCGCGCAGCTTCTCGAACCGTGCGGTGATCGCTTTCAGATAGCGCGAAAAATGCTGCAGCTGCGTCCACGGCGTATCGGCGATGAAGCGCTTGCCAACCAGGCGTTGAAGCTGCTGTGCGGCGTCGGCCGTGGCGTCGGGCTGGATCTTCGTGTCCTTGATCTTGCGCACCGCCACCGCGTAGTCGACCAGGATCGCCGCAGCCAGCCGTGCGACCTCGTTCGCGATCAGCGTCAGCCGCCCGCGTCCCTCTTCGATGCGCCGCTTGAAGGCAAACTCGTCCGTGGGCAGCGGCTCCTGCAGAAATGCACGGTCCAGCGCGACATCGACGATCTGCGCGCGGAGTTCGTCGGCGGTGCCGAGCGGCATGTAGGCGACGGCCATTTTCTGCAGATCGGGGATGTTCTTCTCCAGATACTTCAGTGCGTCCTTCAACTGCAATGCAAACAGCCGCCGCAAACCTGCGCGGTGCTTCGCGGCCGAGACGGCAGGCTCGTCGAAAACCTCGATCGTCACCGCATCGCCGCCGTCGACCAGCGCCGGAAAGCCGATCAGCGACTGCGCGCCGCGCCGGACCTCCATCAGCTCGGGCAGTTCGCCGAAAGTCCACGCGGTGTAGCGCGCGCCGGCCGGCAACGACGGCGTTGCCGGCGCGGCAGTCGCCGCCTTCGCCTTGATGGGCGCATCCGAGGCATTCGGTGCTCCCGCATTTGGTGCAGCGGGTGCAGCGCGCACGTTCAACCCAGCCAGCGCCTGGAACGCGCCGCGCGCTTGCGTTCCCAGTTCCGCCTTCAACGCGCCGAGGTTGCGACCCATGCCGAGCTGGCGACCGTGCTCGTCGACCACGCGCAGGTTCATGAACAGGTGCGGCGGCAGCATGTCGAGCTTGAAATCGGCGCGCAGCACGTCGATGCTGGTCAAGGCACGGACACGCTTGAGCAGCACATCGGTCAGCGAGCCGGCGCCGAACACGTCGGGTTCGGCCAGACTTTCGGTGAGCTTTGCCGCCGATTCGGGCAGCGGCACCAGCCGCGAGCGCGGGCGCTGCGGCAGGCTCTTGAGCAACGCCTGGATCTTGTCCTTCAGCATGCCGGTGACCAGCCATTCGCAGCGCTCCTCGTTGACCTGGTTCAGCACGAAGAGCGGCACGGTGACGGTCAGGCCGTCCTTCGCGTCACCGGGCTCGTGCAGGTAGGTGGCCGCGCAATCGACGCCGCCGAGTCGCACCGTTGCCGGGAACGACTGCACGGTGATGCCGGCGGCCTGGTGGCGCATCAGTTCGTCGCGCGACAGGAACAATAAGCGCGGCTGCGTGCGCGCGTTTTCCTTGTACCAATGCTCGAAAGTCGCGCCGCTCGAGATATCCGGTGGCAATTGCGCGTCGTAGAAGGCGTAGATCAGTTCGTCGTCGACCAGCACGTCCTGTCGGCGCGACTTGTGCTCAAGGCCTTCGACTTCCTGGATCAACTTGCGGTTGGCGGCCAGGAACGGCAGCTTGCTGTCCCACTGCCCGCCGACGAGCGCTTCGCGAATGAAGATCTCGCGCGCGCCGACCGGGTCGATGTTCGAGAAATCCATCCGGCGACCGCTGTAGATCACCAGACCGTAGAGCGTTGCGCGCTCCAGCGCCGTGACCTGCGCGCCCTTCTTTTCCCAATGCGGGTCGAGCAGCTGCTTCTTCAGCAGATGTCCGGCGACTTCTTCCAGCCACTGCGGCTCGATGTTGGCGATGCCGCGACCGAACAGCCGCGTGGTCTCGACCAGTTCGGCCGTGACGATCCAGCGCCCCGGCTTCTTGCGCAGGTGCGCGCCCGGATGCGGGAAGAACTTGATGCCGCGCGCGCCCAGGTATTCGCCCGACGGCCGTCCGCCGCCCTGCTGCGGCTGCTGGCCGCCGCCGCTCGGCGCCTCTTCCATCTTCCAGCCGATGTTGCCGAGCAGGCCGGCCAGCATCGACAGATGCAGCGCGTCGTAGCTCGCCGGTTGCGTGTTGAATTTCCACTTGTGCTCGGCCACGACGGTGAGCAGTTGCGAATGGATGTCGCGCCACTCCCTAACGCGCCGGATGTTGACGAAGTTCTGGCGCAGCAACTGCTCGTACTGGCGGTTGCTGAGCTTGTGCGTCGGCTGCGTCTCTGCGACCGCCGCCGGGGCCGCCGCGGCAACCAGCCGTTGCGCGATCGGCAGCACGGCAGCGCTCGCGCGCTTCGGCTGCACGCCTTGCGCGACCTGCATTTCCCGCCGCGACGTCGCGACCGGCGCGCCGCCGCGCGCGTCGCCGAGCCACTTCCAGAGCGTGAGATAACCGCTGAATTCGCTGCGCTCGTCGTCGAACTTGGCATGCGCCTGGTCGGCCTGCTGCTGCATGTCCATTGGCCGGTCGCGCACGTCCTGCACGCTGAGCGCGCTGGCGATGACCAGCACTTCTTCGAGCGCACCGCGGCTGCGCGCCTCCAGGATCATCCGGCCGACGCGCGGGTCCAGCGGTAAGCGCGACAGCTCGCGGCCGACGTCGGTCAGCTCGTTGGCGTCGTCGACCGCGCCCAGTTCGTTCAGCAGCTGATAACCATCGGCGATGGCGCGGCGCTGTGGCGGCTCCAGGAACGGGAACTGCTCGACGTCGCCCAGGTGCAGCGACTTCATCCGCAGGATCACGCCGGCCAGCGACGAGCGCAGGATTTCCGGATCGGTGAAACGCGGACGGCCCTGGAAATCCTTCTCGTCGTAGAGCCGGATGCAGATGCCGTTCGCCACCCGACCGCAGCGTCCCGCGCGCTGGTTCGCCGCCGCCTGGCTGATCGGCTCGACCAGCAACTGCTCGACCTTGCTGCGAAAGCTGTAGCGCTTCACGCGCGCCGTGCCGGTGTCGATCACGTAGCGCGTGCCCGGCACGGTCAGCGAGGTTTCCGCCACATTGGTCGCCAAAACGATGCGCCGACCGGTGTGGCCTTCGAAGATGCGGTCCTGCTCGGCCGGCGAAAGGCGCGCGAACAGCGGCAGCACCTCGGCATTGCGCATGACCGGCTGATTCGCCAGATGGCGCCTCAGGTGATCGGTCGCCTCCCGGATTTCGCGTTCGCCGGGCAGGAAAACCAGGATGTCGCCGGCGTTGTGCGGATCTCGCCAGAGTTCGTCGACGCCGTCGGCGATCGCGTCGTTGACGTCGTACTCGCGCGATTCCTCATAGGGCCGATAGCGCTGCTCCACAGGGAACGTCCGGCCGGACACATAGATGACTGGCGCCGGGCCCTTGGCCGACTTGAAATGCTGCGCGAAGCGGTCGGCGTCGATGGTCGCCGAGGTCACGATGATCTTCAGGTCGGGCCGGCGCGGCAGGATCTCGCGCAGGTAGCCGAGCAGGAAGTCGATGTTCAGCGAACGCTCGTGCGCCTCGTCGATGATGATCGTGTCGTAGGCCTTGAGCAGCGGATCGGTCTGCGTCTCGGCCAGCAAAATGCCGTCGGTCATCAGCTTGACGGACGCATCGCGGCTCAGTCGGTCCTGGAAACGCACCTTGAAACCGACCACGTCGCCGAGCGGCGTCTTGAGCTCTTCGGCAATGCGCTTGGCCACCGAGCTGGCGGCGATCCGGCGCGGCTGCGTGTGGCCGATCAGCTTGCCCTGCCCCGGCGGGCTGTTCAGCTTGCCGCGGCCCAGCAGCAGCGCGATCTTCGGCAGCTGCGTCGTCTTTCCGGAACCGGTTTCGCCGCAGACGATTACGACCTGGTTGGCGGCGATGGCTTCGGCGATTTCTTCGCGGCGGGCGGAGACGGGGAGCGATTCGGGGAATTCGATGGCGAGGGCTTGCATTGCCGCCGATTATCGTTGCCACACGAGTTCACGTGTTCTCGTGTAAAGTTAATCCTTCCTGCCGGAGGCTCAAAATGTCCAATCTCACGATCTCCCTCGACGACCACCTGATCAAGCAGGCACGCGTGCGCGCCATTCAACAGGGCACGTCGCTCAGCGCCAAGATTCGCGAGTTCATTGCCGCCTATGCCAGCGGCACCGCCGACCGCCTTTCCGGGGATGCCACGACCGACTTGTTGCGAATGATCGACGACGTTCGAACCGAAGTTCGGCTGAACGCTGCCGAAACTGGCTCGCCTCCGTCGGGGCCTCGTTCAATGCGACAAGAGCTCTACGAAGGCGACTTTCGTGCGCGCGACCGGATTCGTGGTGCCTGGTCGGACCGGATATGACGGTGAGCGATCGCTGTTTTCTGGATACCAATGTCCTGCTCTACGCGTTCGACGACGACCAACCGACCAAACAGGCCGTCGCCCGCAAACTGATCGAGCGCCTCGGCCGAGAGCACAAAGCCGTGCTGAGCACGCAGGTGCTGATCGAGCTTTTTCATAATCTTGTGAGAAAGTTCAAAGTGGCTGCGCCGACCGCGTCGCTCATGACCGCGGCGTTCTGCGAATGGCCGGTGATCGACAGCGACAACGCGCTGGTGCTCAAGGCAATGGCGCGCGCGTCCGAAAACGGCCTCTCGATCTGGGATGCCATGGTGGTCGAAGCAGCGCTTCGAGCCGGTGTCGGCACGCTCTACAGCGAAGACATGCAACACGGGCAACGCTTCGGCAGCCTCGTCCTTCTCAATCCGTTCGCCTGAGGCGCAACAAAGAACCCGATCTCTTCCATGTCCGCAGTCTTCAACTTCACCTTCGTCCCCTGGTTCCGCTCCGTCGCGCCGTACATCCACATGCACCGCGGCAAGACCTTCGTGGTCGGCATTGCCGGCGAGGCCATCGCGGCCGGAAAGCTGCAGAACATCGCGCAGGATCTGGCGCTGATCCAATCGATGGGCGTCAAGGTCGTGCTGGTGCACGGCTTTCGGCCGCAGGTCAACGAGCAGTTGCGTGCCAAGGGGCACGAGGCGCGCTATTCGCATGGCATGCGCATTACCGACGAGGTCGCGCTGGATTCCGCCCAGGAGGCGGCAGGCCAGTTGCGCTACGAAATCGAGGCGGCATTCAGCCAGGGTTTGCCGAACACGCCGATGGCCGGTTCGACGGTGCGCGTCATTTCCGGCAACTTCATCACCGCGCGGCCGGTCGGCGTGATCGACGGCGTGGACTTCAAGCATTCGGGGCTGGTACGCAAGGTCGACAGCGTCGGCATTCGCCACACGCTGGACTACGGCGCGATGGTGCTGATGTCGCCGTTCGGATTCTCACCGACGGGTGAGGCGTTCAATCTGACGATGGAAGAAGTCGCGACCAGCGTGGCGATCTCGATCCAGGCCGACAAGCTGATCTTCCTGACCGAAATCGCAGGCATCCGCATGGACAGCGAGATGCCGGTGAGCGAAGACAACCCGATCGACACCGAACTGCCGCTCGACGCGGCCAAGAAATTGCTGGCCACGCTGTCGCCGGCGCAAAGGCCGACGGACACCGCCTTCTATCTGCAGCACTGCGTCAAGGCCTGCGAGGCCGGCGTCGAGCGCAGCCACATCCTGCCGTTCTCGGTCGACGGCTCGCTGCTGCTGGAGGTGTATGTGCACGACGGCATCGGCACGATGGTGGTCGACGAAAAGCTGGAATCGCTGCGCCAGGCCACGGCCGACGACATCGGCGGCATCCTGCAGCTGATCGAGCCCTTCGAGCGCGACGGCACGCTGGTGAAGCGCGACCGGACCGAGATCGAGCGGGACGTCGACCACTACACGGTGATCGAGCACGACGGCGTGATCTTCGGCTGCGCGGCGCTTTATCCGTATCCGGACGAACGCACGGCCGAGATGGCGGCGCTGACCGTGTCGCCGCAGTCCCAGGCGCAAGGCGACGGCGAGCGCATCCTGAAGCGGGTCGAGCAACGCGCGCGGGCGATGGGCCTGCAGAGCATCTTCGTGCTGACGACGCGCACGATGCACTGGTTCATCAAGCGCGGCTTCGTCCAGGTCGATCCGGAATGGCTGCCCGAAGAACGCAAGCGCAAGTACAACCGGGACCGTCGCAGCCTGGTGCTGGTCAAGAAATTCAACTGATCGTTGGGCGCTTTCAGCCGACCAGCGTCTGATAGGCGGCGCGCGTCGTCGGCGACACCGAGTCGAGCAGCAGCGCATACGACGTCTGGTGCCGCGCCATCATCCGCGCCGAAGCCACGGTCTTGGAGCGGCAGAACCAGTGGCAGGTGTGCTGCATCAGGAACAGCTC
>JAQGMX010000317.1 GCA_028292145.1 Variovorax sp. | reverse complement strand
CTCGCAGTCCGGCGTCAGCTTCAGGCGGGCACGCAGATCGCCGATCAGCCGGTCGATCGCCGCAGGCGAAAAAAGGCTGGGCGTGCCGCCGCCGATGAAGATGGTGTGAACCGTGCGTCCCCAGATCAACGGCAGCGCGGCGTCGAGGTCCGTGACCAAGGCGTCGATGTAGCGCTGCTCCGGCAGAGCGTCGCCGCTGGCGCGCCATTCATGCGAATTGAAATCGCAGTACGGACATTTGCGCAGGCACCACGGCAGGTGCACATAAAGCGACAGCGGCGGCAGCGCGGCAAGCTGCAACGGACCGGGCCGCATGAGGTGCAACACGTCGTTGGCCCGCCCGGCAGCGGCTTCGTTGGCCGCCTCCGATGCCGGCACGGGATGGATCGGAATGCTCACCAGCGTTCGCGCATCAGCGACACCATGGCGCGAGCGGCCAGGCCGCGATGGCTGTTCGCGTTCTTCACTTCAGGCGTCAATTGCGCGAAAGTCTTGCCGAAAGTCGGCAGGAACATGACCGGATCGAAGCCGAAACCGTTGTCGCCGATCGGCGCACGCGTGATTTCGCCGGCCACACGACCGACGGCGATCAGCGGTTCCGGGTCGTCGGCGCTGCGCAGTGCGACCAGCGTGCTGACCAACGCGGCGCGGCGATCGTCGATATCGGCCATCTGTTCGAGGATTGCGCGAACATTGTTGGCGTCGCCTTTTTCGTAGCCGAACTGCGTGGCGTAGTAGGCGGTGTCGACGCCGGGCAATCCGCCGAAAGCGGCGACGCACAGACCGGCGTCGTCGGCGATGGCGGGCAAACCCGTAACAGCCGCCGCGTGCCGCGCCTTGGCCAATGCGTTTTCGACGAAGGTGCGGAACGGCTCTTCCGCCTCCCCAACGCCCAGCTCCGACTGCCGCACGAGTTCATGCCCGAGCGGCGCCAGAAGCGGTTGCAGCTCGGCCAGCTTGCCTGCGTTGTTCGATGCGAGAACCAGCTTCATGGCGGCGAGGAAAGCGCCTGCTGCTGCATCGCGATCAGCTCGCCGATGCCTTTCTCCGCCAGGTCGAGCAGCGCGGTCATCTCGGCGCGCGAGAAAGCAGCGCCTTCGGCCGTACCCTGCACTTCGACGAAATGGCCGGCACCGGTCATGACGACGTTCATGTCGGTGTCGCACGCCGAATCTTCGGTGTATTCGAGATCGAGCAGCGGCGTGCCTTGCACGATGCCGACCGAAATGGCGGCGACGTGGCCACGGATCGGCGTCGCGGCGATCTTGCCGGCCGCAAGCAGCGTGTTCACTGCATCCTGCGCAGCGACGAACGCACCGGTGATGGCCGCAGTCCGCGTGCCGCCGTCAGCCTGGAGCACGTCGCAATCGAGGTGGATCGTGCGTTCGCCCAGCGTCTTGAGATCGAAGACTGCGCGCATCGAGCGGCCAATGAGGCGCTGGATTTCCTGCGTGCGTCCGGTCTGCTTGCCCTTGGCCGCTTCGCGGTTGCTGCGGGTGTGCGTAGCGCGCGGCAGCATGCCGTACTCGGCTGTCACCCAGCCTTCGCCGCTGCCCTTCTTGTGCGGCGGCACCTTCTCTTCGACCGACGCCGTGCAGAGCACGCGCGTCTGGCCGAACTCGATCAGCACCGAGCCTTCGGCATGAATGGTGAAGCCGCGGGTGATGCGCACCGGGCGCATCTGATTTGCGGCTCGGTCGCCGCTGCGTGTGAATAAAGTCATTGTTGTAGCGAGAATTCAGGAGATCAGGTTTTGCGGGCCGCCGAGCGACGGATGGCTTCGTTGATTTCGGCGATGGAACGCTCAATGGCGGCCTCGTCGAGATCTTCGAGTTCGGCGTCGGATGGAATGCCAGCCTGGATGGTGGAAGCGAACACGCCTTCGCTGATGCTTTCAGTCGAAACGCGGCTTGCCCCTTCGATGTCGGGCATTTCCCATTCCAGCACGATGAGCGTGACGTTGTCGCTGTGCACGCCGCCTTCGCGCAATGCCATCTCGGCCAGTTCGGGCGCGGTGTCCGACACCGGTTTTCCGGAGGAAAGAATGTGCACGATCGTCGCATCGTCCAGCACGCCCCAGACACCGTCGGAACACAGCATGAGGCGATCGCCGCGCTGGAGTTGCAGCGAGACGGAAACGTCGATCAGCGGCGTCGTCGGCGAGCCGAGGCAGGTCAGCAGCAGGTTGCGGTTGACCGGATCGTTGCTCGCGCCGGGCCGCGGCCGCTCGGCATGGGAATGGTCGCGGGTGCGCATCAGCAAGGCACCGTCGCGCACCACGTACAGGCGCGAATCGCCGCAATGCACCCACGTCGCCATGTTGCCCTGCAGCACGGCCGCGACGACGGTGGTGCGCGGCGTGTCGAGCATGGCCTTGTTGCTTGCGTACCGCATGATCTGCTGGTGCGCGGTGATGGCTGCCGTCGTCAGGAACGATTTGACGTCTTTCAACGCCGGTCGGGCCTCGCGCTGGTAGAGCGCGGCAATGGTCTGAAGCGCGAGCTGCGCGGCCACTTCGCCCTCCGGATGACCGCCCATGCCGTCGGCCAGCACGAACAACCCGGACTCCCGCGTGTAGCAATAGCCCATGCGGTCTTCGTTCTTGAGACGGCCGCCTTTTCGGCTGACCTGGAAAACGGAAAACTTCATGCGGGACGTGTGGTGGGAGCGGCTGCTTTCGGCAGCGATTTCTTCTCGGGCGAGCGGATGTTGTCGATCGACAGACGCACTTTCTCGCCGACGGTGAGCTTCGTGTAGCGGCGTTCGCCTTCGCGGCTCAGTTCCTTCTGCAGCGCGAAAACCGATTGCGGGCGCGACAGCGGATCGAGCGACATGCACCACTCGACTACCTCGATCAGATTGTCCGAGTAGATGCCGCGCAGGCGGGAGAGCGAAAGGCCGAGCCGGTCCTTCTCGATGCGCTGCGGCGCGTCGTTGGGCGGATAGCCCTGCATGCAGGCGTAGATGCAGGCGCCGATCGCGTAGATGTCGGTCCACGGACCCATCGACGAGTCGCGGCGGTACATCTCGGGCGCCGCGAAGCCGGGCGTGTACATCGGCCGGATGAAATTGCCCTCTTTCGACAACACTTCGCGCGCCGCACCGAAATCGATCATCACGGCGCGATCGTCGTCGGTGACGAAGATATTGGCCGGCTTGATGTCGAGGTGCAGCATCTTGTGCTGGTGCACGATGCGCAGACCGCGCAGGATCTCGTCGAACAGCGAACGGATGGTGGATTCGCGGAAAACCTTCTGCTTCTTGAGGTCCCGCGCGGTGACGATGAAGTCCTGAAGGGTCGCGCCTTCGAGGTAGTTCATGACCATGTAGACGGTCTCGTTCTCGCGGAAGAAATTCAGGACGCTGACGACCGATGCATGCGAGATCTGGGCCAGCGAGCGGCCTTCCTCGAAGAAGCTCTTGAGCCCCAGCCGGTAAAGCGACAGCTTTTCGGCCGGCACCTGCGGAGCGAGTTCGCCGATACCGCGCGTGGCGAGCGACGACGGAAGATATTCCTTGATCGCGACCTGCTGGCCGCTGTGATCGACCGCCAGATAAACGACACCGAAACCGCCTGCCGACAGTCGACGCACCACGCGGTAGCCGCCGATGACCGTTTCGGGCATGAGGGGCGAGGGTTTTACCTTTGACATAATCCGGGAGTTTCGCCGAAGGCAACTGGGCGACGCAGCGAACGCTGTGTCATGACCTCCGCGCAGCAAAAAAACCACAGTGAGGCTCAATGCCAGTTTACAGCATGACCGGCTATGCCAACGGCCAGAACGGCCCCGTTGGAACCCCTCCGGAAGCCGAAGCCCGACCCGTCTCGGCGGGCCGTCTCGGCATCGAGATCCGCTCGGTCAACAGCCGGTTTCTCGACCTCACTTTCAAGCTCCCGGAAGAACTTCGCCAGCACGAAACCGCCTTGCGCGAGCTCCTCACCGGACGTCTCAAGCGCGGCAAGGTCGAAGTGCGCGCTTCTGTCGAAAGCGCTGCGCAGTCCGGCATCGCCGAGCCGTCGACGCGGATGCTGCAGCGCCTGAACGGCGTGCAGGACAACATCCGCGCCTGGCTGCCGAGCGCACGCGAGCTCAGCGTCGCGGACATCCTGCGGCTGGCCGGCAGCGACAG
>JAQGMX010000308.1 GCA_028292145.1 Variovorax sp. | reverse complement strand
AGATGGCGGCCAACCTGCTTTCCGTCGAGCGCTTCACACTGCGGCGACGCGGCGTCGCGGTGCTCGATGACGTCACGCTGCATCTGCCGGCCGGCCAGACGCTGGCGCTCATCGGCGAATCCGGCGCCGGAAAATCCACGCTGGCCTTCGCCGCGATGGGCCTGCTGCGGCAGCCGGGCATCGACATGGACGGTCGCCTGATGGTCGGCGACGTGGATGTGGTCAGCGCACCTGAAAAACATATCCGCGCGCTGCGCGGCCAGCGCATGGGCCTGATCTTCCAGGATGCGTCGGCGGCGTTGAATCCGTGCTTCACCGTGCTCGATCATCTGTCGGAGCCGCTGCGCCGGCACCGGAGCCTCGGCAAAGCCGCGTGCCGCGCGCGTGCCATCGCATTGCTGGAAAGCGTCGGCATCGCCGATCCGGAAGGCCGGCTAGGCGCCTTCCCGCACGAGTTGTCGGGCGGCATGCAGCAGCGCGTGATGATCGCCGTCGCGCTGGCTTGCGAGCCCGAACTGCTGATCGCCGACGAGCCGACCAGCGCGCTCGACGTCACCATCCAGGCTCAGATCATGGTGCTGATCCTCGACCGCGTGCGCGAGCTGGGCGCATCGGCGATTTTCGTGCTGCATGACCTGGCGCTCGCCACGCAGGTGGCCGACCGCGTTGCCGTCATGTATGCGGGGCAGATCGTCGAGGAAGGGCCGGCGGCGGAAGTGCTCAACCATCCGCAGCACCCGTATACGCGCGGCTTGCGCGCGAGTGCGATCGAGTTCGGCGCTGAGCGGCTGGAGCCGATCCAGGGCGTCGTGCCGCCGCTGTCGGCGATGCCGGGCGGCTGCCGCTTCTCGCCGCGTTGCGCGCTCGCCTCCGCCAAATGTACGGCGCAGCGACCGCCGCAGGTGGTGCGCGGCGCTTCGACGCTCGCGTGCTGGCATGTCTGATCGAACCGCCATGAACGAAATGCAATCCACGGTCGCAGCGCCCACGCCTTTACCGCTGTTTTCTCTGCTCGACGTCGAGAAATCTTTTCCCATCGACGGTGGCCGCCGCCAGCTCAAGGCGCTCGACGGCATCCGGCTGACGCTGAATCCGGGCGAATCCGTCGCGCTGGTCGGCGAGAGCGGCTCCGGCAAGTCGACGCTGGTGCGCGTCATGCTCGGGCTCGAACAGGCGACGAACGGGCGCGTGCTGGTCGGCGCCGGCGATCTGTCGGCGCTCGACGCGGCGCAGCGCAAGCATTTCGCGCGCGACGTCGCCTACATCTACCAGGACGCGCGCGGCTCGCTCAATCCGCGTGCCACAACGGCTGCGCTGCTGGCCGAGCCGATCCGCCTGCACCGGCTGCGCGACGAGCGCGAGATACCCGCGCGGGTCGACGAACTGCTCGACCAGGTCGGCCTGCCGCGCGCGACGCGCCACCGCTATCCGTCGGAGCTTTCCGGCGGGCAGGTGCGGCGGGTGGCGGTGGCACGGGCGCTGGCTTGCGAGCCCAAAGTCATCGTCGCCGACGAATCGGTCGCCGGGCTGGACGTGTCGGTGCAGGCGCAGTTGCTGAACCTGTTGCGCGATCTGCAGAAGGCCAACGGACTGGCGCTGGTCTTCGTGACGCACGACCTCGGCGTGGCGGCGTACCTGTGCGAGCGCGTGGCGGTGATGTACCTGGGCCGCATCGTCGAAATGGGCCCGACCAACGACATCCTGCAGGCACCGCGCCATCCGTACACGCAGGCGCTGATGAAGGCTTTCCCGCGCTTCGATGCGCCGCTGACGATCAGCCTGCACGGGGAGATTCCGAGCCCTGCCGATCTGCCGTCGGGCTGCCGTTTCCGCACCCGTTGCCAATACGTGCAGGACGACTGTTCGCGCATCGATCCGGCGCAGGTGCGTCTCGATGGCGATCGCCATGTGGCGTGCCTGCATCCGCTTTGACATTTTAGGAGGACCGACTTGACCTACATACCCAACCCTGCACGCGGCACCCGCGGCATGGTGACCGCGCCGAATGCGCTGGCGGCGCAGAGCGCGATGGCCGTGCTGCGCGAAGACGGCAACGCGGTGGAGGCGATGATTGCGGCGGCCGCTTCGATCGCGGTCGTGTATCCGCACATGAACAGCATCGGTGGCGACGGCTTTTGGCTGATCGCCAAGCCGGGCGAAGCGCCGATGGGCCTCGAAGCCTGCGGTGCGGCGGCCGGCGCGGCGACGCGCGAGGCCTACCGTGCGCAGGGGCTGGAGCGCATTCCGTTCCGCGGCGGCATGGCGGCGAACACCGTGGCCGGGACGTTGTCGGGCTGGGAGGCGGCGCATGCCTGGTCGAATGCGAAGCTCGGCGGCCGGATGCCGTTGTCGCGCCTGCTCGAAGACGCCATCGGCTACGCGCGCGACGGCATCGCCGTCACCCGGAGCCAGTCGCGCTGCGTTGCAAGCCGACGCGACGAGCTCGGCGGCATCAGCGGATTCGCCGATACGTTCCTGCCCGGCGGCGCCGCGCCTGCCGTCGGGGAGCGCTTCAGGCAGCCGCGTCTGGCGGCCACGCTGGAGCAACTGGCCCGCGCCGGCATCCAGGATTTCTACGCGGGCGATCTCGCACGCAGCATGGCGCGCGACCTGGCCGCCGCCGGCAGCCCGGTCGCGCTGGCCGATCTCGAAGCCCATGCCGCGGTCTGGAAGACGCCGCTGTCGATGGCGCATTCGAGCGGCATGCTCTACAACATGCCGCCGCCCACGCAGGGCCTGGTGTCGCTGCTGATCCTCGGTCAGCTCGACCGGCTGTTCGACGCGAAGGGCATGGATCCGCTCGGCGCTTCGTACGTTCATGCCTGCGTCGAGGCGACCAAGCAGGCGTTTCGCATCCGCGACGAGCGCATCACCGACCCGGCCTGGATGGCAGACGATCCGCAAAGCTGGCTGCAGCCCGAAGCGCTCGACGCGATGGCTGCCCGCATCTCGCCGGACCGCGTGGCTTCGTGGGGGCAAGGCGCCGGTCCGGGCGACACGGTCTGGATGGGCGCGATCGACGGCGACGGGGTCGCGGTGAGCTTCATCCAGAGCATCTATCACGAGTTCGGCAGCGGCGTGGTGCTGGCCGAATCGGGCGTCAACTGGCAGAACCGCGGCTGCAGCTTCTCGCTCGATGCCGATGCGCTGAAGCCGCTCAACCCGCTCATGCCCGGCCGCAAGCCTTTCCATACGCTCAACCCTGCGTTGGCGCGGCTCTCGGACGGCCGCACGATGGTCTACGGCAACATGGGCGGCGACGGCCAGCCGCAGTCGCAGAGCGCGGTCTTCAGCCGCATCGTGCAGTTCGGCATGAACCCGCAGGCCGCCATCGATGCGCCGCGCTGGCTGCTGGGCCGCACCTGGGGCCAGACCAGCGATTCACTGAAGGTGGAGTCGCGCTTTCCGGCGGAGACGGTGGCCGAACTGCGAGGGCTTGGCCATGAGGTCGACTTGGTCGGTGATTACGACGAAGTCATGGGGCATGCCGGCGCCATCTTGCGCCATGCGGACGGCAGTTTCGAGGGCGCGTCCGACCCGCGCAGCGACGGCGCCGCCGTGGGCTGGTGAGCTGACAAGTTCAGCCCGCCTGTTCAGCGTCAGGGAACGGCCTTGTCGGCTTCCGTCGTGAAGGCGTCGGCAAAGAATTCTTCTTCTGGCAGCTTGGCCTCGGCCACGAAGTCGCGCTTGGCCGAATCGACCACGATCGGCGCGCCGCAGGCATATACCTGGTAGCCCGACAGGTCGGCGAAATCTTCCAGCACCGCGCGGTGCACGAAGCCGGTGCGGCCGGTCCAGTTGTCCTCCGGCACGGCGTTGGAAACCACCGGCACGTAGCCCAGGTTCGGCATCTCGGCCAGTTGCGCCTGCATCCAGTCGTTCATGTACAGGTCTTCCGGACGGCGTCCGCCCCAGTAGACGGTGGCCGGACGCTCGATGCGCTTGAACTTCATGTGCTCGATGAGTGCCTTGATCGGCGCGAAACCGGTGCCCGACGCCAGAAGCACGATCGGCTTGGTCGATTCCTCGCGCAGGAAGAAGCTGCCGTACGGCCCTTCGACGCGCAGGATTTCCTTCTCCTTCATCGCACCGAACACATGGTCGGTGAACTTGCCGCCGGGCATGTGGCGGATGTGCATCTCGACGCCGACGCCGGGCTCGATCAGCGTGTGCGGCGCATTGGCCATCGAATAGCTCCGCCGCGCGCCGTCGCGCAGCAAGAATTCGATGTACTGGCCGGCGTGGAACTTCATCGGCTCGCCGGCGGGCAGTTGCAGGCGCACCTGCATCACGTCGTGCGACAGCCGGGCCAGCGCCAGCACGCGCGCCGGCATCTTGCGGATCGGGAAGGCGCCGGCTTCGGTGACCTGACGCGATTCGAGCATCACGTCGCTCTGCGCGGTGGCGCAGCACGTAAGCACGAATCCGGCGAGTTCCTCTTCGGCGCTCAGCGCCTTGCTCTGGTGCGGGCCATGGCTGACCTCGCCGGACAGCTTCTTGCACTTGCACGAGCCGCAGGCGCCGTCCTTGCAGCCGTAGGGCAGGCCAATGCCCTGGCGGATGCCAGCGGCCAGGATGGTTTCGTCGCTCTGCGCCACGAAGTTGCGGCCACTGGGTTCAACGGTGATCTGGAAGCCGGTCATGGGTATTCTTGGAGCCTTGTCTTGCTCGGTCTCTATGGGGAACAACGGATTTTGCCTTCAATCGCCAACCCTACAGGCGCGCTGCCCGCGCGCTTCCGTCGCCAGCGTGTCCTGATCGTCGGCTGCGGCGACGTCGGCATGCGTGCGGCCAAGCTGCTGCGCGACCGCGTCCAGCTGATCGCGCTGACCTCGTCGCCCGACCGCGTCGCCGACCTGCGCGCCGCCGGGCTGCGGCCCCTCGTCGCCGATCTCGATGCGCCGGTCAGCCTGCGCCGGCTCGCCGGCATCGCCAACCGCGTGCTTCACCTTGCCCCGCCGCCGGGAGCGGACGCCGGCGCCGGCAACTGGTGGCGGGACGCGCGCACGACCGCGCTGGTCCGCTCGCTGCGGCTGCGTTCGCTGCCAGCGGCGCTGGTCTATGGATCGACCAGCGGCGTCTACGGCGACTGCGGCGGCGCACGCATCGACGAAACACGCGCCGTGCAGCCGCACAATCCGCGCGCCCACCGTCGTGTCGATGCCGAGCGGGCGGTGCGATGGCTCGGTCGCGGCGGCGTTTCGGTGCGCATCCTGCGCATTCCGGGCATCTACGCGCCCGACCGTGCCGGCGGCACGCCGCGCGGGCGGCTGGCGCGCGGCACGCCGGTGCTGCGCGCCGAAGACGACGTCTACACCAACCACATCCATGCCGACGACCTCGCGCGCATCTGCGTGGCGGCGCTGTGGCGCGGCGGCACGCAGCGCGTGTTCCATGCGAGCGACGACACCGAGATGAAGATGGGCGACTACATCGATTTCGCCGCCGATCTCTACGGCATGCCGCGTCCGCAACGAATCGCGCGGGCCGATGCACAGACGCAATTGCCGGTCTCGCTCCTCAGCTTCATGGGCGAATCCCGCCGGCTCGACAACACGCGCCTCAAGCGGGAGTTGCACGTGCGTTTGTGCTACCCGACGGTCGAGGCCGGATTGCGCAGCGACGAGCCGTCGTTTTAGGCAGGAGGGCGCTGATAATGTCTCCCGCTCACTATTGAACCCATGCCCATATCTCAGCTTTCGGTCTATTTCTTCCTGCAGATTGCAGTCATCATCGTTGTCTGTCAGCTCGTCGGAAGATTGGCGCAAAAGCTGGGTCAGCCGCAGGTCGTGGGCGAGATGATCGCCGGCGTCACGCTCGGGCCCTCGCTGTTCGGCCTGCTACTCCCCGATCTGCAACGTGCGCTGTTTCCCAAGGAGACGATCGGCATGCTTTATGTCGGCGCGCAACTGGGCGTTGGCCTGTACATGTTCCTGGTCGGCACCGAATTCCGTGCCGACCATTTCAAGAGCCGTTTCCGCAGCGCCGTGTCGGTGTCGGTGGCCGGCATCGTGGTGCCTTTCATCCTGGCTTTCGCCCTGGCGCCCTGGCTGCAGACGGTGCCCGGCCTGTTTGCGGCCAAGGTGAAGCCGCTCGAGGCATCGATGTTCCTCGGCGCGGCCATCGCCATCACGGCCTTCCCGATGCTGGCGCGCATCATCCACGAGCGTGGCCTCGCCGGCACCTCTCTCGGCACGCTGGCGCTTACGGCCGGCGCCGTCGACGACGCCATTGCCTGGTGCATCCTGGCGATCGTGCTTTCGAGCTTCGGCGGCTCTTGGGGCGGTGCCTACCTGGCCATCGGCGGCGGCGTGGCCTATGCGCTCTTCATGGTGTTCATCGGCTCGCGGTTGCTCAAGCGGCTCGCAGCCCACGTCAAGCCCGACATGCCGCTCGGGTCGACCGTGCTGGCCATCGTGCTGGCGCTGTTCGCGCTGAGCGCGTTCGCGATGGACGCCATCGGCATTCATGCCGTGTTCGGCGGCTTCCTGCTCGGTGCGGTGCTGCCTCGCGGCGCGCTCACGCAAAAGCTGCGGGAACAGTTGCAGCCTTTCGTCGTCGTCTTCCTGCTGCCGATCTTCTTCATCTACTCGGGTTTGAACACGCGGCTCGCGGTGCTGCTCGATCCGGGGATCCTGCTGGCCGCCGTGGCGATCCTGGTCGCGTCGTTCGCCGGCAAGGGCATTGCCTGCTGGGCTGCGGCCCGCGCCACGGGCGAGAGCAACCGCGATGCGATGGCAATCGGCTCGCTCATGAATGCGCGCGGCCTGATGGAACTCATCATCATCAACATCGGGTTGCAGGCCGGCGTGATCGAGCCGGGTCTGTTCTCGATCCTGGTGCTGATGGCGATCGTGAGCACGCTCCTTGCGACGCCGCTGTTCAACTGGGTCACGCGCGACAAGACCGTGGCCGAGGTCGACGCGAAGATCGTTCCAGCAACGTCTGTCTAGCAACCGTACTTCGAAAAGCAGAATGTCCTTCCTGTCTACCGTGCCTACCGATTTCGAAGCCATGTTCGATCTGGCGCCCGTGTCACTCTGGCTGGAGGACTTCAGCGGGCTTCATCAGCTGTTCGACCGCTGGCATTCCGAGGGTGTCGAGAATCTGGGTGCGCATCTGCGCGCCGATGCTTTGCGGATCGCCGAATGCATGGGCCAGCTGCAGGTGCTGCGCGTCAACGACACCACGCTGAAACTGTTCGCCGCATCGACCCAGGCGGAGCTGGTTGCCAACCTGGGAAAGATCTTCCGCGGCGACATGGCGGACCGCTTCATCCACGAGATGGAACAGCTCTGGAACGGCGTGCTCAGCTACGAAAACCGCACGGTCAACTACGCGCTCGACGGACGGCGGCTCGATGTGCATTTGCGCGTTCGCGTGCTGCCGGGCCACGAGGCGACCTGGGACCGCGTCATGATCTCGCTCGACGACGTCACCGCACAGGTGCAGGCCGAACGCCAGCGCGAAGAAAGCGCCGTCTATGCGCAGAACCTTTTCGAGCATTCGCCAGTGTCGCTCTGGGTGGAGGATTTCAGCGCGGTGAAGCGGCTGCTCGATGACATCCGAAATCGCGGCATCGTCGACTTCAATACGTTCCTGAAGGTGCATCCGGAGTTCATCACGCGCTGCATGCAGGAGATTCGCGTGATCGACGTCAACCAGGAGACGCTGCGCATGTTCGGCGCTCCGGACAAGAAAACGCTGCTGGAGAACATTCCGCGCATCTTCCGCGGCGAAATGCGAGATTCTTTCGCCGAGCAGCTCCAGGATCTCTGGGCGGGCAAGACGCTGCAACATCGCGAGGTGGTGAACTACTCGCTCAAGGGCGATGTGGTGAATATCCACATGCAGTTCAACGTGCTCGATGCACACCTCGCCGAGTGGGACATGGTGCTGGTGTCGCTGATGGACATCACTGCGCGCAAGAAGGCCGAGGCGTATCTCGAATTCCTCGGCAAGCACGACGTGCTCACGCAACTGCGCAACCGCACGTTCTACACCGAAGAGCTGAACCGTCTGCAACGCAAGGGGCCGTGGCCGGTGTCGGTGCTGTCGATCGACCTCAACGGCCTCAAGCAGGTCAACGACGAAGACGGCCATGCGGCCGGCGATGCCCTGCTGCGGCGCGTCGGCGAGGTGCTGGGCAAGGTGGTCGACGAACCGGCCTGGCCGGCACGTGTGGGTGGCGACGAGTTCGCGATCCTGCTGCCGGTCACCGACGAGCGCGGAGCCCAGGCGGTGCGCGACCGGATTCTGACCCTGCTCGAACTCAACAACCAGTTCTACGCCGGCCGCAGCGGCCACACGCTGAGTCTGGCGATCGGCATCGCAACCTGCGACGGCAGAGAGTCGCTGGATGCGGCGCTGGTGCGCGCCGACCGGGCGATGTATGTCGACAAGGCGAGCCACTACAGCGCGCAGGGCGTGGAGCGCCACAGATGACCACTCGTCTGTCCGTCGGTCACCTCAAGGTCAGCGAAGGGCAGATCGTGTGGGCGGACGAGGATGCGCATCACATGCTCGGTTACCTGGTCGGCGCGTTGGCCGACATGCCGTTCAGCGACGTCTACGCACCCGACGCGGAAGCCATGAACACCGTCCCCGGCGACCTCGCGATGCCGGCGCTCGGTGCCATTGATCGCCAGGGTGTCACCCTGAAGACCGGCAACGGCGTCGGTCTGCGCGTCGACATGCGCGGCGAGCGGATGGAAGACGGCTGCACGCTCTGGACGCTCAACCCCGCCGTTAGCGAGACGCGCGCCGTCCGCATGGGCCTGCTGTCGCGGCACGATGCGCTGACCCGGCTGCCGAACCGTGTGCCGTCGATCGACGAACTGCCGGTGCGGCCGGGCGGCGACGGTACGACGCCGCGGCTGCTGGGCGTTTTCTATCTCGATCTCGATCGCTTTCGCGACATCAACGAAGCCTTCGGGCCGGTCGGCGGCGATGCGGTACTCCGCGAAGTGGCACGCCGGCTCAAAGCCGCCGTGCCGTACGATGCGACCGTCGCGCGCGTCGGGGGCGACGAGTTCGCGCTGGTGCTGACGTTTGCGAGCCGGAAGCAGTGCGAGGCGCTGCTGCAGCAGATCCTGGCGCGCCTGGCGCACCCGTTCCGCCTGCAGGACCGTCTGGCGCGCATTCGTCCGAGCGTCGGCGTCGCGCTGATGCCGCAGGGCGAGCAGCCGACCGAAGTGATGCTGCAGCATGCGCAGCACGCGGTGTTCTTCGCCAAGCGCGCCGCCGGCAGCCGTGTGCATTTCTTCGATGCCGATCAGGCGCTGGAAGAGCAGGAAGGCATGCTGATCCGCCAGCGGATCGGCGAAGCGCTGGCGCGCGAGGAATTCTGTCTGGCCTATCAGCCAAAGGTCGACATGCGATGCGGCCATGTGATCGGCCTCGAGGCGCTGATCCGCTGGCAACATCCCGAACGCGGCCTGCTTCAGCCATCGGTCTTCATTCCGCTAGTGGAGGATCACGAACTGATCGAGCAGATCGGCGACTGGGTCATCGGCGAGGCATTGCGCCAGGCGGCCGAATGGCTTTCGCAGGGCGTGAAGACGTCGGTGAGCGTCAATATCAGCCCGCGTCACATGCAGCGGCCCGATTTCATCGAAATGCTGGCCGCTCACCTGGCCCGTTTTCCGCAACTGCATCTGGGCGTGCTGGAGCTCGAAATACTCGAAAGCACCGCCATCACCGATTTCACGACGGCAACCCACTTCGTCGAAGACTGCAAGGTGCTGGGCGTGCCGGTCACGATGGACGACTTCGGCACCGGATATTCGTCGCTGACCTACCTGCGCAGGCTTCCGGTGTCGGCGCTGAAGCTCGACCAGTCGTTCGTCAAGGGCGTGCTCGACAATTCCGAGGACCAGGCCATCGTCAAGGGCATCCTGCTGCTGGCGAAGGGACTGGGCCGCAAGGCGGTGGCCGAAGGCGTCGAATCAGTCGCGCACGGCCATGCGCTGATGGCGCTCGGCTGCACGCTCGGGCAGGGCTACGGCATCGCCCGCCCGATGCCGCCGGACGATGTTCCGCAATGGATCGCCGGATTCGAGGCCTCGCCGCTGTGGGGGCGGGCCGAGGACTGCTGAGCGGCGGCCAAGTCGCAGCAGAGAGTCCGGCCGACGCTCAGGCTTTCGGCTTGTACGCAATCACGTCGACCTCGACGCGTGCATCGATCATCAGCCGCGCCTCCGTAGTGGAGCGTGCCGGGCGTCCTGCACCCAGATAGCTCATGTAGACCCGGTTGAATGCACCGAAGTCGCGCGCATCCTGAAGCCAGCAGTTCGATTTGCAGACGTCGTCGAAGGTCGCGCCGGCCAGTGCCAGTGCCGCCTTGATGTTTTCCATTACCTGACGCGTCTGCGCCTCGATGCCGCCGACGACCAGTTCGCCGTCGGCATTCACCGGCACCTGACCCGAGACGTAGATGAAGTCGCCGGCACGCACGGCAGGAGAGAACGGCCGCACCTGGCGGTCGGAGGCGTTGGGCGGATTGCCGAGATATTCGAGCGTCATGAGAAGACTCCAGGTTCGGTGAAACAGACGAAAATGAAATTCTATTTCACACTAAATTGCCAAATCGCGGGTTTTTACCCATGATTTGGCATGTTTGATGCTTCAGAGTCGGCGTTAAAGAAAATAATTTTCACGCCGACCCGTTCGATGAAGGAGCTTTTCATGTCTCGCCCCACATTCCTGCGCCGCTTGCCGGCCTCGTTCACCGCCAGCAAGCGGAGTCTCCTGAGTGCTGCCGCCATGGTGGCCCTGTGTGCCGCGCTGCCGCTGGCCGCGCCGTTCGCACATGCCCAGACGCCGCGCACCTTCGCCACGCTGGCGATGGTCGCCGAACCGCAGACGCTCGACCCGATGGCGTCGACCGCCGACCTGGTCGGAACGATCATGCAGCACGTCTACGAACCGCTCTACACCTTCGACGCCAAGTGGAACGTGGTGCCGATGCTGGCCGAATCGATGCCGAAGATCTCCGCCGACGGCAAGACCTACGCCATCGCCTTGCGCAAGGGCGTGATGCTGCACAGCGGTCGCGAACTCAACGCCGACGATATCGTGGCCAGCCTGCAGCGCTGGATCGAGCAGTCGCCGCGCGGCAAGGCGCTCGGCAAGGTGATCGACAGCCTGAAGGCAACCGGTCCGCTGGCGGTCACGCTGGTGCTGAAGGAGCCGTATGCGCCGCTGCCGGCGCAGCTGGCACTGCCGAGCGGCATGGCCGCGATCATGGCCAAGGAATCGATCGCGACGCCGCTCAAGGACTTCGTCGGCACCGGCCCGTACAGATTCAAGGAGCGCAAGCCCGACCAGTACGTGCTGCTGAGCCGTTTCGACAAGTACAGCGCGCGCAAGGAGCCGGCCAACGGCTACGGCGGCAAGCGTGAAGCGTCGATCGAGGAACTGCGCTTCGTGCCGGTGCCCAACGCCAGCACCCGCGTCGAGGGCGCGCTGGCGGGTCAGTACGACTTCGCCGACCTGCTGCCGGTCGAAGCGCTCGCGCGCCTCGAAAAAGCCGCCGGCAAGACGCTGCCGATCATGACGCCGGCCTTCGGCTTCCCGTACCTGGTGCTCAACACCAAGGAAGGCGTCGCGTCGAACCTCGCCGTGCGCCAGGCCATCCAGGTAGCGCTGGGCGAGGGCGAGATGCTGGCCGCCGGCTTCGGCGATACGCGCTTCTTCGTCGCCGAAGGCAATCACTTCCCGAAGGGCTCGCCGTTCTATTCCACCGCCGGCACCGACCAGTACAACCAGCGCAACGCGCCCAAGGCGAAGGAAGCCGCGGCCAGGGCCGGCTACAAGGGCGACCCGATCCGCATCCTGACCAGCCGCCAGTACGACTTCCACTACAACATGGCGTTGCTGATGAGCGAGCAGCTCAAGCGCGCCGGCTTCAAGGTCGAGATGAACGTGGTCGACTGGGCGACGCTGGTGCAGCGCCGCAACGATTCGAAGCTGTGGGACATCTACGTGACGCATTCGGGCCAGTTCCCGGAGCCGATGCTCTCGCCGCCGCAACTCGGCGACGGCGCACCCGGCTGGTGGGACACCCCGGCCAAGAAGTCGGCGTTGCAGGCGTTCAACGTCGAGAGCGACCCGGCCAAGCGCGGCGCGCTGTGGGGCAAGGTGCAGCAGGTGGTCTACGACGAGGTGCCGTACATCAATGTGGGCAAGTTCAACGGGTTGTCGGCAAAGAGTCCGGCGCTCGACAACTACACGCCCGCGACCTGGCCGTTCTTCTGGAACGCTCGCATCAAGTAAGCCGCACCGACCATGTTCCGATTCCTTGCATCCCGCTTCGCCGGCATGCTCGTCGTGCTCGCCATCGTGGCGGTGCTGGTGTTCGTGCTGACGCGCGCGGCGTCGGGCGACCCGGTCTCCGTGCTGCTCGGCGACCAGGCCACCGCTGCCGACATCGCCCGCGTGCAGGTCGAGTACGGCCTCGACAAACCGTTGCCCGTCCAGTTCGGCTACTGGTTGCGCGAAGTGCTCAGCGGCAACCTCGGCACGTCGATCTTCCTGCAGCGTCCGGTCACGCAGGCGCTGTGGGAGCGGGCCGAGCCGACAACGCTGCTGTCGCTGATGGCGGTCGCCATCGCGGCGCTGATAGGGCTGCCGTGCGGCATCGCCTCGGCGGTGTTCCGCGGCCGCTGGATCGACCAGTTCTTCACCGGCATCGCGATGCTCGGCGCCAGCATTCCGAGCTTCTGGCTGGGCATCGTGCTGATCCAGATCTTCGCCGTGTCGTTCGGCTGGTTTCCGGTGTCGGGCTACGGGGCGCCGGATGCGCCGCTGACGGAACGGCTGCATGCGCTGATCCTGCCGGCGGCCGTGCTCGGCCTGCTCAACTCGGCGCTCATCATCCGCTTCACCCGCTCGTCGATGCTCGACGTGCTGGGCGAAGACTACGTCCGCACCGCGCGCTCGAAGGGCCTGAACGAAGGGACCGTCGTCCTCAAGCACGCGCTGCGCAATGCCCTGGTGCCGATCGTCACCGTGCTCGGCCTGACCGCCGCGCTCATGATCGGCGGCGCGGTCGTCACCGAGACCGTGTTCGGCCTGCCGGGCGTCGGCAGCCTGGTCGTCAATGCGGTGCTGCGGCGCGACTATCCGGTGATCCAGGGCGCGCTGCTGGTGATCGCGGCGATCTACGTGCTCATCAATTTCGCCATCGACCTGCTGTATGCGGTGGTCGATCCGCGCGTGAAGGTCTGAAGGGCACGCCATGAAGTTCAAACTCCCCCGGACCCTGCGCCAGCTGATGCATCGGCGCACGGTGATGCTGTCGATGATCGTGCTGCTGGTGATCGCCGTGCTGGCCGTCGGCGCGCCGCTGTTCGCTTCCGCCGACCCGAACGACACCGCCGTGCTCGACCGCCTCAAGCCGCCGAGCATGACGCACCTGCTGGGCACCGACGAACTCGGCCGGGACATGTATTCGCGCATCGTGCACGGCGCGCGCTATTCGCTGTCCATCGCCGCGCTCACCGCGCTCGGTTCGGTGATCTTCGGCACCGCGCTCGGCCTCGTCGCCGGCTTCTTCCGCCGGCTCGACGCGCCGATCATGCGGGTGGTCGACGCGATGATGTCCTTCCCCGACATCCTGCTGGCGATCGCGCTGGTCGCGATCCTCGGCGCCTCGCTCGGCAACGTGGTGCTGGCGCTGGTGCTGGTCTACACGCCGCGCGTGGCCCGGGTGGTGCGCGCATCGACGCTCGTGGTGCGCGAGCTGCTGTTCATCGAGGCGGTGCGTGCGCTCGGCGTGCGCACGTCGCGCATCCTGTGGCGGCACGTGCTGCCCAACCTGATGTCGCCGATCCTGGTGCAGGTGTCGTTCATCTTCGCGTACGCGATCCTGGCCGAAGCCGGCCTGTCGTTCCTCGGTGTCGGCGTGCCGCCCGATATCCCGACCTGGGGCACGATGGTCGCGGGCAGCCAGCAGTACGCCGACCGCGCGTTCTGGGTGGTGCTGTTTCCGGGGCTCGCGATCATCTTCACGGCGCTGTCGCTGCAGCTCGTCGGCGACGGTGTGCGCGACCTGCTCGACCCCAAGCTCAAGAAGGCGGCATGACATGACCGACGCTCTCATCCCTCGTCTGTCGGTGCGCAACCTCAGCACCAGCTTCCCGACCGAAGACGGCCTGGTGCGCTCGGTCGGCGAGGTCAGCTTCTCGATCCTGCCGGGCCAGACGACCGCGCTGGTCGGCGAATCCGGCTCCGGCAAGTCGGTGACCAGCCTGACCCTGATGGGCCTGCTGCCCAAGACGGCCGACGCGCAGGTGACCGGCGAAACCTCTTTCGTGAAGCGCGACGGCAACGCGGTCGATCTGCTTCAGCTTTCCGGCAGCGACATGCGCCGCCTGCGCGGCAACGAGCTGGCGATGATCTTCCAGGAGCCCATGACCAGCCTGAACCCGGTGTTCCGGATCGGCGAGCAGATCGCCGAGAGCGTGCGGCTGCACAAGGGGCTCGACCGCAAGGCCGCGCTGGCGCACGCGCTGCGCATGCTCGACCTGGTCGAGATTCCGGCCGCATCGCAGCGCCTGCACGAGTATCCGCACCAGCTCTCCGGCGGCATGCGACAGCGGGTGATGATCGCGCTGGCGATGGCCTGCGACCCGACGCTGCTCATCGCCGACGAACCGACCACCGCGCTCGACGTCACCATCCAGGCGCAGATCCTCGCGCTGATGCGCCGGCTGCAGTCGGAGACCGGCATGAGCATCCTCTTCATCACGCACAACCTCGGCGTCGTCGCGCACCATGCCGACGATGTGGTCGTGATGTACGCCGGCCGCGTGGTGGAGCATGCGCCGGTGCGGCCGCTGTTCGCACAGCCCGAGCATCCGTACACGCAGGGGCTACTGGCCTGCCTGCCGGGCAAGACGCAGCGCACGACGGCGGACGGCGGGCGTCCGCGCCGGCTCTTCGCGATCCGCGGCCAGGTGTCGAGCCCGCTGGCGCCGCCGCCGGGCTGCGCCTTCGAGCCGCGTTGCGATCTGGCGATTCCGGCCTGCCGCGATGCGGTGCCGCCGCTGATCCAAACCAGCGCAGGGCGCCTGGCGCGCTGCATCCGCGTGCCGGCGACGGTGATGGAGAAAGCCGCATGAACACCCTCGATGCCATCGACGACATCGACGAACCGCTGATCGAAGTCCGCAACCTCAGGAAATACTTCGGCAGCGGCAAGCGCCCGGTGCGCGCGGTGGACGACGTGTCGTTCGCGATCCGCAAGGGCGAGACGCTCGGGCTGGTCGGCGAGTCCGGCTCCGGCAAGAGCACCATCGGCCGCACGGTGCTGCGGCTGGTCGAGCGCACCGACGGCGAGGTGCGCTACCGCGGCGAGGACATCGCCGGCTTCTCGGCCGAACGCATGCGCAAGCTGCGCAGCAAGCTGCAGATCATCTTCCAGGACCCGTATGCGAGCCTGAATCCGAAGATGCGCATCAGCGCCATCCTGGGGGAGGCGCTGTCGACGCACGGGCTGCACAAGGGCGCGGCGGCCCGCGACAAGCGGATCGCCGAACTGCTCGAAACCGTGGGCCTGCGGCCTGAGCACGCAAGCCGTTTCCCGCACGAGTTCTCCGGCGGCCAGCGCCAGCGCATCGGCGTGGCGCGTGCGCTGGCCGTGGAGCCGGAGTTCATCGTCGCCGACGAGCCGCTGTCGGCGCTCGACGTGTCGATCCAGGCGCAGGTCATCAACCTGCTGGCCGACCTGCGCGAGCGGCTGTCGCTCACCATGCTGTTCATCTCGCACGACCTCGACGTGGTCGAATACCTGTGCGACCGCGTGGTCGTGCTGTATCTGGGCAAGGTCATGGAAGTGGCACCGACGGCGGCGCTGTTCGAGCGGCCGCTGCACCCGTACACGCAGGCACTGCTGGCTGCGAGCCCGAAGCCCGATCCGCTGCTGCCGACCGCGCACGTCGCGCTCACGGGCGATATTCCGAGCCCGATCGCGCCGCCTTCGGGCTGCGTCTTCCGGACCCGCTGCCCGCATGCGATCGCGCTCTGCGCGCAGACCGTGCCGCCGCTCGAAGAGCGCGCGCCGGGACACTTCTCGGCGTGCATCCGCGAAGATCTGATCTCAGCACCGATGAACCTGACATCGACATCGACATGACGACAACACAAGACAACGACATCCTCGACCCGGTCTTCGACAGCCGATTCAAAGGCTTCCCGCGCACGGCCGAGCCGGTGCGCCGCAGTGGCATCGCGCATCGCGGCTGGAACGTCCTGGCCGGCGATCTGCCGCTGCCGGTCGCGCTGCTCAAGCGGCAAGCGCTGGACCATAACCTCGACTGGTTCCAGAACCGCGCCCATGACTGGGGCATCGACCTGGCGCCGCACGGCAAGACGACGATGTCGCCGCAGCTTTTCAAGCGCCAGATCGATGGCGGCGCCTGGGGCCTGACGTTCGCGACCGTGACGCAGCTCACAGTCGGCGTGGCAGCCGGTGCACGCCGCACGCTGATCGCCAACCAGGTCGTGAGCGAGCAGGACCTGTCCGGCATCCAGCAGCTGCTGCGAAG
>JAQGMX010000282.1 GCA_028292145.1 Variovorax sp. | reverse complement strand
TCGTCGCGACGACGGCAGCGTTCGCGATCAGCCGGCTGCGGGTGCGCGGCGGGCGCACGGTGATGAACCTGGCGCTCTTCACGTACTTCATTCCGGCGGCATTTCTCGCGGTGCCGATGTACAAGACGATGGGCAACTACGGGCTGCTCAACAGCCAGTGGGCGCTCATTCTGGCGATGGTGACCATCGCATCGCCGTACTGCATCTGGGTGCTCAAGCAGGCGTCGGACAAGCTGCCCTACGAGCTCGACGAAGCCGCGCGCATGGACGGCGCTTCGCCGCTGCAGCTGTTCCGCATGGTCTACATACCGCTGATGGTGCCGTCGCTGGTTGCCGTGGGAACGTACTCGCTGCTGCTGGCCTGGAACGAGTACCTCTATGCCTTCCTGCTGCTGTCGAACGACCGAAGCGTGACGCTGGCCGTGGCGCTCGGCAGTTTTCTTTCCGCAGACGATTCGCCGTGGGAGTTGCTGATGGCGACCGGCCTCATCTACGCGCTTCCGCCGGCGGCGATCTACTACACATTCAAGCGCTACATGGTCGGCGGCCTCACGGCCGGCGCCGTCAAGAGCTGACGTCCAAAAACAAGGCAGGGACCTCGATCCATGGCAACCGTTTCGTTTCGCAAAGTACAGAAATCCTTCGGCAAGGTGCCGATCATTCGCGGCCTGAGTTTCGACATCAAAGACGGCGAATTCGTCGTGCTGGTCGGGCCTTCAGGCTGCGGCAAGTCGACGCTGCTGCGCATGCTGGCCGGCCTCGAAGCCATCAGCGGCGGCGAAATCCTGATAGACGATCGCGTCGTCAACGATCTCGAATCCAAAGACCGCGACATCGCGATGGTTTTCCAGAGCTATGCGCTCTATCCGCACATGACGGTCGGCGAGAACATGGCTTTCAGCATGCGACTGCGCAATGCCGACAAGGCCGATACCGAGGCGCGCGTGGAGCGCGCAGCGAAGATCCTCGACCTCGGCGCGCTGGTGCACCGGTACCCGCGCGAGCTCTCCGGCGGGCAGCGTCAGCGCGTGGCGATGGGCCGCGCGATCGTGCGCGACCCGAAGGTGTTTCTGTTCGACGAGCCGTTGTCGAACCTCGACGCCAAGCTGCGCGTCGCGATGCGTGCCGAGATCAAGGCGCTGCACCAGCGCCTGAAAACCACCACCGTCTACGTCACGCACGACCAGATTGAAGCCATGACCATGGCCGACCGGATCGTTGTGATGCACGACGGCATCGTCGAACAGATCGGCACGCCGCTGGAGCTGTTCGACCGGCCGGTGAATCTCTTCGTCGCGCAGTTCATCGGCTCGCCGTCGATGAACGTGCTGGCCGGCACCGCGCGCCACGCGCACGGGCGGCCCTGGGTCGAAGCGCAGGGCTCGCACTGGCCGCTGCCCGTCGATGCACGCGTCACCGAAGGGCAGGCCGTTCACTACGGCGTGCGGCCGACCGATCTGGAACTGTCGGCGACAGGCGAGGGCATTCCGGCGCAGGTCGTCGTGGTGGAGCCAACCGGCGCGGAAACCGAACTGTTGCTGCAGGTCGGTACCGAGAAGATCGTGCTGGTGATGCACGGCCGAGTCGACGTCAAGCCCGACGATACGGTGTATCTGACGCTCGACATCGCCAAGGCGCATGTCTTCGACAGCGCCAGCGGCGCGCGTCTCGACTAGTCGGCGATCAGTCGAAGTTCAGGATCACCTTCATCGCCTGCGACCGGTCCGCTGCCAGCGCGAAGGCACGGGCCGAATCGCGGTACGACAGCGTCGCCGAGATCAATGGCTTCACGTCGACCAGCCGCTTGTTCAGCAGCTCCACCGCGACCGCGAATTCTTCGTGGAAGCGGAAGGCGCCGCGCAGCTCGAACTCCTTCGCCACAATGGTGTTGATCGGCAACGTCATCTCGCCGCCCAGCCCGACCTGAACGACGATGCCGCGCGGACGCAGCGCATCGAAAGCGCCGACCAACGCACGGGCGTTGCCGCTGGCTTCGAACAGCACGTCGAAGCTGCCCTTGTCGGCCGTGAAACGCTGAAGGCCGTCGGGCGTCTCGGCCACGTTCACGACCTCGTCGGCACCCACTTTCAGCGCCTTGCCGAGCGTGTGCGCGCCGACATCCGTCGCCACGATGTGCGAGGCGCCCGCGCGTCGCGCCGCGATGATCGCCAGCGCGCCGATCGGACCGCAGCCGGTGACCAGCACGCGCTTGCCCAGCAGAGGCCCGGCCCGGCGCACCGCATGCAGCGCGACCGACAGCGGCTCGGCCATCGCGCCTTCGCCGTCGCTCACATGGTCGGCCAGCTTGTGCGCCTGGTGCGTCTCGACGACGATCTGCTGACGGAAGGCGCCCTGCACGTGCGGCATGCGCATGGCGCTGCCGTAGTACCGCATGTCGAGGCAGTGGTTCTGCAGGCCTTGCTGGCAGAACTTGCAGATCCCGCAGGGATTGCTCGGGCTGATCGCGACCCGCTCGCCGGCCGCGAAGCCGGTCACCGAAGAGCCGACCGCTTCGATGACGCCCGATACTTCATGGCCGAGCACCATCGGCTCCCTGATGCGGATCGTGCCGAAGCCGCCGTGCTGGTAGTAGTGCAGGTCCGAACCGCAGATGCCGCCGCAGCGCACGCGCACCTGCAGTTGGCCGGCGCCGAGCGGCGCGGTGTCGATGGTTTCGACCCGCAGGTCGCCGGGCGCGTGGATGACGAGTGCTTCCATGTCTTTGCTTTCCGTTCTTCTGTTTTTTCTAGAGCTGCGCCGTGACGCCGCCGTCCACGTAGAGGATGTGGCCGTTGACGAAATTCGAGGCATTGCTCGACAGGAACACCGCCGCGCCGACCAGATCCTCGACGTTGCCCCAGCGCCGCGACGGCGTGTGGTTGACCAGCCATTGCGTGAACTCCGCGTTGTCCACCAGCGCCTGCGTCAGCTCGGTCTTGAAATAGCCGGGGCCGAGCCCGTTGACCTGGATGCCGTGCTGGCCCCAGTCGATCGCCATGCCTTTGGTCAGCATCTTCACCGCGCCCTTGCTCGCCGTGTACGGCGCGATGCCCGGGCGGCCGAGTTCGCTCTGTACCGAACAGATATTGACGATCTTTCCGCGTTTGCGGCCGATCATGTGCCGCGCGACGGCCTGGCCGACGAGGAACACGCTGTCGAGATTGGTCCGCATGAGTTCGTGCCAGTCGGCCTCGGCAAACTGGTCGAGCGGTGCACGGCGCTGCATGCCGGCGTTGTTGATGAGGATGTCGATCGGGCCGGTTTCGGATTCGATGCGGTCGACGGCGGCTTTGACCGCCTCGCCGGAAGTGACGTCGAACGCTTCGGTGACGACATCGGCTCCTTCGCTGCGCAGCACCTCGGCTGCGTCTGCCAGCTTGTCGGCGTTGCGTGCGTTCAGGATCACGCGCGCGCCTGCGCCCGCAAGGCCGCGGGCCAGCGCGAAGCCGATGCCGGCGCTGGACCCGGTGATGAGCGCCGTGCGCCCGGCGAGGCTGAAACTTTGGAGGACGGAATTCAAGGCGGATTTTCTTTCGGGGAATGGACCTGCATTCTTTGGATGCATTGCCGATTGCCGCATCCGGTCTTGCCCCGATGAAAAACACAAAAGGCCCCGAAGGGCCCTTTGAAGTTGTTCTGCGGATCGTTGGCGATCAGCGTCCGAAGGAACGGCCACCGCCGCCACCTGAACGGCCACCACCGCCGCCGCCGCCGCCATACCCACCACCACCGCCGCCCGAACGGCCTCCACCGCCGCCACCGCCGGAGCGGTTGCCGCCGTAGCCGCCACCACCGCCGCCGCCGCCAGTGCGACGACCGCGACCGGCGCCGAATGCGGCGTCGACGCTGGTGCGTAACGGATCCGGCTGGCCGTCACCGCTGCCGACCGATTCGGCGCGCAGATGCGCGACCTGGTTAGCTTGCGTCGGGCTGTGGCTGTTGCCGTGATGGCGTGGCTGGCGCTCTTCATGCGGCATGCCGCCTTGCGGGCCTGCATAACCTGCGTGCTGTGGTGCACGTGGCTGCATGTCACGCGGCATGTCGCGTGGACCGCGGGCCGGACCGCCCGGCCCGCGTGGACCCTGGCCGCGCGGGCCCTGGCCACCGCCGTTGCCACCACCGTTGCCGTAACCGGCGCTGCTGCCGTTGCCATTGCCGCCGCCGTTCCCGCCGCGTGCGCCTTGGGGCGCACCGCCGCCGCCGCCGGCACGACGTTGACCGCCGCCACCGCCGCCGTTTCCGCCGCCATTGCCACCACCGCCGCCAGCGCGCTCGCCCTGGCTACCCTTGCTGTCGCGCATGCGCTGCAGCATTTCGGTGCGGGCGGCCTTTGCGGCAGCCTGCATCACGTCACGGCTCGGCGGACGACCGGCGCCGCCCCAGATCGTCTGGCGACCCATGGCGATCGGTTCGGCGCGTTCGCCTTCGTCGGGACCGAAGCCCTCGACGGTCTTGACCGGAATCTGCTGCTTCGTGAAGCGTTCGATTTCCTGCATGAAGCCTTCTTCGTCCAGGCAGACCAGGCTGACGGCTTCGCCGCTGTTGCCCGCGCGGCCGGTGCGGCCGATGCGGTGAACATAGTCTTCGGAGACGTTCGGGATTTCAAAATTGACGACGTGCGGCAGCTCGTCGATATCGATGCCGCGGGCCGCGATGTCGGTGGCCACCAGCGCGCGGATGTCGCCGCTCTTGAAGCCGGCCAACGCTTGCGTGCGGGCGCTCTGGCTCTTGTTGCCGTGCAGCGCCATCGCCTGGATGCCGTTTTTGGTCAGGAATTCGGCGACGTTGTTGGCGCCGAACTTGGTGCGCGTGAACACCAGCACCTGGCTCCAGTTGTGCTCGTTGATGATGTGCGCGAGCAGCGCCTTCTTCTTGCCGCGGCCGACCGGATGGATCACCTGCGTGATGCGCTGCACGGTCGTGTTGCGCGGGGTGACCTGGATGCTCTGCGGATCCTTCAGCAGGTTGGCTGCGAGGTCGCGAATCTCGTCGCTGAAGGTGGCCGAGAACAGCAGGCTCTGCTTTTCCTTCGGTACCAGCGCGAGGATTTTCTTCACGTCGTGGATGAAGCCCATGTCGAGCATGCGGTCGGCTTCGTCGAGGATCAGGATCTGGACCTGCGACAGGTCGAGCATTCCCTGTTGCTGCAGATCGAGCAGGCGACCCGGCGTGGCGACGAGGATGTCGACACCCTTCTTGAGCTTGCTGATCTGCGGGTTCATGCCGACGCCGCCGAAGATCACGGTGGATTCGAGTTGCAGATACTTGCCGTAGGTGCGAACCGATTCCTCGACCTGCGCGGCGAGTTCGCGGGTGGGGGTGAGCACCAGTGCGCGGATGCCGGTGCCGCCGAACTTGTTGGTGGCGCTGCGGCTCATGGTGAGCTTGTGCAGCATCGGCAGCGTGAACGCAGCCGTCTTGCCGGTGCCGGTCTGGGCGCCGCCGAGCAGGTCGTGCCCGTCGAGCACCACGGGGATCGCCTGGGCCTGGATTGGCGTGGGCGTGTCGTAGCCGTGTTCGAGCACAGCCTTCAGGATGGCCGGGGCCAACTTCAAATCATCAAAGGTCATTGGAGAATCAAGCGCCTTCCATGGCGCATTGGCATCGGCCCGCCTTGATGCTCTTTGTTGGAGCGACCAGGCCAGTAGAGGCAGATGTAATCAGGGATGGGAGCCGAGAGCCCGTTGCACCTGCGTGCGGTAAGCCATCTTGTCCCCGGCAGAAGAGCCGCTGTTGCGGGTAACTGAGCCCGGCAACGAGTCGCATTGTCGCATGAACGGCGGAAAAGCCATCTAGGCGGATAATCGAGGTTTTGCCGCCACGCCGCGGGGCAGCCGATGCCCCAGCCGCGTGGTCCGCGCAGTCTTCCACCCGAAAGAACCAGCACACAGATGGCCCAATACGTCTATTCGATGAATCGCGTCAGCAAGACCGTGCCGCCCAAGCGGCAACTCTTGAAAGACATTTCGCTCTCGTTCTTCCCCGGCGCCAAGATCGGCGTGCTCGGCCTGAACGGTTCCGGCAAGTCGACCCTGCTCAAGATCATGGCCGGCGTCGACAAGGAATACGAAGGCGAGGCGCTGCCGATGCCGGGCCTGTCCATCGGTTATCTCGAGCAGGAACCCAAGCTCAACAACGAGCACACGGTCCGCCAATCGGTCGAAGAGTCGATGGGCGCCGTGTTTGCCGCCAAGGCGCGCCTTGAAGAGGTCTACGTGGCCTATGGCGAAGAAGACGCCGACTTCGACGCGCTGGCGGCCGAGCAGGCCGAGCTCGAAGCCATCATCGCCACCGCTGGCACCGATTCCGAGCATCAGCTTGAAATCGCCGCCGACGCGCTCCGCCTGCCGCCGTGGGATGCGACCATCGGGCTGCTGTCCGGTGGCGAGAAGCGCCGCGTCGCGCTGTGCCGCCTGTTGCTGTCCAAGCCCGACATGCTGCTGCTCGACGAACCGACCAACCATTTGGACGCCGAATCGGTCGAATGGCTGGAAGTGTTCCTCAAGCGCTTCACCGGCACCGTGGTGGCCATCACCCACGATCGCTACTTCCTGGACAACGCAGCCGAGTGGATCCTGGAAATGGACCGCGGTCGTGGCATTCCATGGAAGGGCAACTACAGCACCTGGCTGGAGCAGAAGGGTGAGCGTCTGGCGCAGGAGCAGAAGGGCGAAGAAGCCCATGCCAAGGCGCTGAAGAAAGAATTGGAATGGTCGCGCCAGAACCCGAAGGCGCGTCAGGCCAAGAGTAAATCGCGTCTGGCTCGCTTCGAGGAGCTGAGCGACATGGAATACCAGAAGCGCAACGAAACGCAGGAAATCTTCATTCCCGTGGCCGAGCGTCTGGGCCAGCAGGTGTTCGAGTTCCATAACGTCAGCAAGTCCTTCGGCGACCGCATGCTGATCGACAACCTGAGCTTCACCGTGCCGCCGGGCGCGATCGTCGGCATCATCGGCCCGAACGGCGCCGGTAAATCGACATTGTTCAAGCTGATCGCGGGCAAGGAACAGCCCGACACCGGCGAAGTCGTCATCGGCTCCACCGTGCGCGCGGCCTTCGTCGACCAGCACCGCGACGAGCTGGCCAATCAGAAGACCGTGTGGGAAGACATCTCCAACGGCCTGGACATCATCAACGTCGGCAAGTTCCAGATGGC
>JAQGMX010000257.1 GCA_028292145.1 Variovorax sp. | reverse complement strand
GATCATGCCAAAACCTCAAAACCCCGACGTGCCGGGCCGTCGCATCGCAGGGGTCGTCGTCGGCGCTTCGTCGCTGCGCGTCTGGGGACTCAGCGCCGAAGCGCGGCTGCAGCGGCAGTTTCGGCGTTCCGGCATCGACAGCACGGAAGCATCTGCCGAGCGCATCGTGCTGCTGCGCGCCGACTGGGTTTACGACGAGGCGCTGGTGCGCGGTCTGGCTGGCGCCACCGACGACGTGGCGCTGAGATCCGACGACGGCCAGATCGTGGCCCTGGGTGTCGCCGCGAAAAATGCCACCACGGCCGAAGCCATGCTCGCCGAATCGAGTGCGCCTGCGACGGCGCGCATCGTCTCGGTCGACCAGATCGCCGACAACTACAACGACAAGCTGCGCAAGCGCGAACCGGCTTTCCTGCTGCCGCTCACCGCCCAAGGACTGCCGGCCATCGAAAAGCGCACTTTCAGCGGCGCCTACAAAGGCGTGACCGATCTGGTCACGCTCTACGCCTGGCCACGGCCGGCGCGCTACGTCACGCGCCTGTGCGCCGAAGCCGGCATCACGCCGAATCAGGTCACGACCGCGAGTCTCGTGCTGGTGCTGGCTGCGATGTGGCTGTTCTGGCACGGTCATTTCGCGCTGGGGCTCGTCGCGGCCTGGGGCATGACTTTTCTCGACACGGTCGACGGCAAGCTGGCGCGCGTCACGCTGCATTCGTCGCGCTTCGGGGATTTCTACGACCATTCCATCGACCTGGTGCATCCGCCTTTCTGGTGGTGGGCCTGGCTGGTCGGCTTGCCGGCAGCCGGGTTTTCGCTTCAGGACACCGGCCTGATCCTGACCGCGATCGTGGCCGGCTACGTGTTCCAGCGGGTGGAGGAGGGCATCTTCATGGCCTTCTTCAAGATGGACATGCACGTCTGGCAGCGCTTCGACAGCAAGTTCCGCCTCATCACCGCGCGGCGCAACCCGAACCTGCTTCTTTTGACGGCGGCTGTGCTGGTCGGACGGCCGGACCTCGGCATCCTCGCCGTGGCGGTGTGGACGGTGCTTTCGCTGATCGTGCATGCCGTGCGCATCGTGCAGGCGGCCATCGCGCGGCGACATGGTCCGCTGCGTTCGTGGCTCTCGGCGCCGCAGTGAAACATCGGTGAGCGACGACCTCCGCACGCTGATCGACGCCGAACTGCGCCGCGACATGCCGACGGCTGCCGTTGCGCTGGCGGAGCGGCTCGCGGCGCGGGCCGGCGGTGGCGCTGCGGCGGTTCTGTTCTACGGCTCCGCGCTGCGCGATTCGGCGCTCGACGGCGTTCTCGATTTCTACGTGCTGCTCGACCGCTGTGCCGACTGGCCGGGTTCCCGGCTGGCCGCGGTCGCCAACCGGCTGTTGCCGCCGAATGTCGGCTATCTGGAAGAAGAGGTCGAGGAGGTCGATGGTCGCCCTTTGCGCGCCAAGTACGCGGTGATGTCGCTTGCGCAGTTCCGGCGGGCGATGTCGGTCGAGCGCGTCGATACGACGCTCTGGGCGCGGTTCTCGCAGCCCTGCGCCTGTCTTTTCGCGCGCAGCGATGCCGATCGGGCCGAGGTCTGCAACGCGGTCGGCGATGCAGTGATTGCGGCGGCGACCTGGGCGGCTGAATTGGGTCCGCTTCGCGGCGACGCCGCCGGTTTCTGGCGCGCGCTCTACACGCGGACCTATGCGGCCGAATTGCGCGTCGAGCGCACCTCGCGCGGCGCCGATCTGCTCGCGCACGATGCGCCGCGCTTCGCTCGGTTGCTGCCGCTGGCTTGGCAGGCTGGCGGCATCGCTTACGCCGAGTCGGCCGACGGGCAGTTCGAGCCCGCGCTGGATGCGGACGAGCGAGCCGCAGCCGAGAAGCGCTGGCGCCTGCGGCAACGCCTGGGTCGGCCGCTCAACCTGCTGCGCCTGCTCAAAGCCGCGCTGACCTTCGACAACGCGACCGATTACGTCGCCTGGAAGGTCGAGCGGCATAGCGGCTACCGGATCGAGCCGACGGCATTCCAGCGGCGCCATCCCTTGCTCTCGGCCCCAGGCATCTACTGGCGATTGCGCCGGCTGGGCGTGCTGCGCTGACGGCTCGCATAGGATGCGGGCCGATGTCCATGACCTTTCCGAATCTTTCGTTCCGCACCTCTTTCGTCACGCTGTATGCGGCGGCGTCTCTTGCGACCTGCGCGCTGATCGCGCCTGCTCGGGCCGCCGAACCGGTGGCTGCGGAAGCACCGCCGCCCGTCTATCCGACCCGCATCGCCCGCTCCTTCAGCCTGCTATATCAGATGCAGCGCGGCGGCATCAGCGGCAGCGGCGAATTCAGCTGGAAGCGCAGCGGCGACAGCTACGAGTCGCACCTGAAGGGTTCGATTGCGGGCTTCACGGTGCTCAATTGGGCCAGCAGCGGCGGATTCGACGCTTCCGGCGTGGCGCCGGCACGCTATCTGGAGAGCCGGATCGGCAAATCCGACCGGGAAGCCGTTTTCCGCAGGGATGTTTCGGTGGTCGACTTTTCCGGCGTCAGCCCGGACATTCCGCTGTTGGCCGGCACGCAGGACCGGCTCAGCTGGATGGTCCAGCTGCCGGCGATTCTCGCGGCCGACCCGGCCAAGGCGAAAGAGGGCGCACGCGTCGCGATGTACGTCGTCGGCGTGCGCGGGCGCGGTGAAACCTGGACTTTCGAGTCGTCGGGTGCCGAATCCATAAAGACGCCCTCCGGCACGATCCGTGCCGTCAAGCTGACCCGCGAGCTGCACAAGGCCGAGGACACGCGGGCCGAAGTGTGGGTCGATCCGTCACGTCAGTACCTGCCGGTCCGGATCCGGCTGGCGCTGCCGCCGTTCGACGCGCCGCTCGAACTGAACCTGGCCGGCGCAAGTTCCTAGCCATTCAGCAGCGTCAGCAGATTCGGCGCGCAAGTTGACGCGCTCGTCATGGGGAAATCGCTCAAAAGGTATGCTTCGGCCCTTCGACTTTTCCCGTGCCGAGCCGTGACCGCCACTTCTTCCCTTGCCGAACCCACCTCTGCCGCATCTTCCCGCGTCGCGAGAAATTTCGCATGGCGGGACGAAGCGCGCGGGCTGATTGACGATCTCTTCGAGCGCTCGCCGGCCATCTACTGGACCGATTTCCTTCTCAGCACCGGCATCGGCTGGGCGCTGACGGCGGTGTATTTCATGGCGGAGCCGTGGAGCGTGCTGCAGATCGCGTCGTTTCTGGTCGCAAGCCTGCTGTTCTTCCGCTCTGGCACGTTCATCCACGAGATCGTCCACATGCCCAGCCGCCAGATGATCTGGTTCAAGCGGACGTGGAACCTGCTGCTCGGCATTCCGTTCCTGATGCCGTGGATCATGTACAGCAACCACATCGAGCATCACAACCACCGGCGCTTCGGTACGCCTTCCGACGGCGAATACCTGCCGCTGGGCTCGTCGCCGATCCGGGAAACCATCAAGTACTTGGCACAAGCGCCGCTGGCGCCGCTGCTGATGGCGCTGCGCTTCGGCGTGCTGGGGCCGGTGTCGTGGTTCAACGCGAGGTTGCGGCACTGGGTGCTGACACGCGCCTCGGCTGCGGTGTCGAATCCTTACTACAGCGAGCGTTTCCCGAAGCGGTTCGAGAAGCATCTGAAGCAGGTCGAAGCGATCTGTCTGGCCTATATCGCCGTGCTGGCTGTGCTGGTCTGGCGCGATGCGATCAGTTTTGCGCAAGTCGGCATGGGCTACCTCCTGCTGGCGTTCACGCTCGGCCTGAACTGGGTGCGCAATCTGGCGGCGCACCGTTACGTCAACGACGGCACGCAGATGGACTTGGCAGGGCAGGTCGACGATTCGATCAACATCACCGGCCAGACCTGGCTGACGGTCGCGTTCTTCCCGGTCGGTCTGCGCTATCACGCGCTTCATCATCTGTTTCCGGCGCTGCCGTACCACAACATGGACGCGGCGCATCGTCGGCTGATGCAGAACCTGCCGGCCGATGCGCCGTACCGCGCCACGAACCGCGACAGCTTCTTCGCCGCCGTGCGCGATCTGTGGCAATCGGCGCGATGGACGCCGCATGAGCAATCGGCGATGCGGGCATGGGTGCCCCGCTCCGAC
>JAQGMX010000187.1 GCA_028292145.1 Variovorax sp. | reverse complement strand
CGCGCAGGGCGACGAGTTCCGGGTGGCGGAACAGCGAGTTCGGGTCGAAGTTGAACTTCGCGTCGAGCGCCATGACGTTGCCCTTGCTGTCACGGTTGAGCGGGTTGATCTCGACCAGCGAGGCGTCCGTCTCCATGTAGCAGGTGTAGAGCTTCTTGAGGATGTCGACCGTCTGCGCGGTCGAATCCGCAGGCATGCCGATGCCGTCGGAGATTTCCTTGGCTTGCGCGTCGGTCAGGCCGAGTTGCGGGTCGGCGTAGACCGTGATGATCTTCTCGGGCGACGAATGCGCCACTTCCTCGATGTCCATCCCGCCTTCGCTGGACGCGATGAAGGCGACCTTCTGCGTCGCGCGATCGGTCACGGCGGAAATGTAGTATTCCTTGTTGATGTCGGCGCCGTCTTCGATGTAGAGACGACGAACCTTCTGGCCTTCAGGGCCGGTCTGGTGCGTGATCAGCTGCATGCCGAGGATTTCGCCTGCGATGCGCTTGACGTCTTCGATGGTCTTGGCGACCTTGACGCCGCCGCCCTTGCCCCGCCCACCGGCGTGGATCTGGGCCTTGACCACCCACACGGGGCCGCCAAGTTTCTGGGCGGCTTCGACAGCCTCCTGGACCGTGTAGGCCGCAATGCCGCGTGGCACAGGCACGCCGAACTTGGCAAGAATTTCCTTGCCTTGGTACTCGTGAATCTTCATGAGGGTTCTCTCGGAACGGAGGTTGAAAACGAGATGGTTTGACTGTTGTCAGGGTGCCACGACACCTCGCGTGTGACGGAGGGTGGCGGACAACCGCGGACTGTATCATGGTGCGCCGCACAAACTCCAGCGAAACACGCTTGACTTAGTGCTTTAGTTCTCATAATTCGTATCGCACGGAGATCCCCATGGTCAAGGTATTCATTGACGGCGAAGCTGGCACGACCGGTCTGCAGATTCGCGAACGGCTTCAGTCGATGCCGCAGGTCGAGCTTGTCAGCATCGCGCCGGAACTCCGCAAGAATGCCGACGCCAAGCGCGACCTGATGGCCGGCGTGGACCTCGTGGTGCTGTGCCTGCATGACGACGCCGCGATCGAATCGGTGGCGCTGATCGATCAGCTGCCGGGCAAGAAGCCCAAGATCATCGACGCCTCGACCGCGCACCGTACCCACCCGGCCTGGGCCTTTGGCTTTCCGGAACTGACGGCCGGCCACTGGGAAGCGGTAGCCGCGGCAGACCGCGTCGCGAACCCGGGTTGCTATGCGACCGGTGCCATCGCCATCGTCCGCCCGCTGGTCGACGCGGGCATCCTGCCGGCCGATTTCCCGATCGCGCTGCCCTCGGTCAGCGGCTTTTCGGGCGGCGGGCGCACCATGATCGAAGCCTACGAAGCGGGTAAAACGGGCGAAACGGGACAAGCCGCACCGTTCGAGATCTACGCGCTGGGCCTGAAGCACAAGCACATCCCGGAAATCATGAAGTACACCGGCCTTACGCGCCGTCCGGTGTTCATCCCTTCCGTGGGCAATTTCAAGCAGGGCATGCTGGTCCAGCTGCCGCTGCACCTCGACGACCTGCCGGGCAAGCCGAAGGCGGGCGACCTGCACGAGGCGCTGTCGGCGCATTACGCCCGCAGCAACACGCCGGACCAATTCATCAAGGTGCTGCCGCCGACCGCAGACGGCAAGCTGGAACCGACCGCGCTCAACGACACCAACATGTTGGAATTGCGCGTGTACCCGAACGAAGACCATCGCCATGCAGTGGTGATCGCGCGGCTGGACAACCTGGGCAAGGGCGCGAGCGGTGCGGCGGTGCAGAACCTGAAGCTGATGCTCGGCCTGCACGGCTGATCGTTGTCTTCAACGCGCGGTTGTGCTGCGCGGCGTCGACGCGCACAGGCCAGATTCACTGGCGCGCTGCCGCCGCGAGTTCCGCCACATTCGCCGCCTCGCCCAGCTTCCAGCAGGCGGACAGCAATGCCGCTGTGCGCGCCGCACCGAGCACGCCGTCGGAGAGGCCGTGAAACTTGCGTTCCAGGTCGGTGTCGCTCATCGGCTTCTGCATCGAACCGATCGCGTGTTCGACGAAGATGTGCTCCTTCCGGCCATCGACGAGGATGGCCGTCACGTCGGCGCTGGCTTCGTCGATGCTGTCGTCAACCGTCGCAACGACTTTCCGCCGCAACGCGACCACGTCGGGCCGGCTGACGATCTCATCGGCAAATTCTTCTTCCGCCGCACGTCCGAACACCAGCCCCGCGGCACACCCGTGATAGACGCTGAACTTGGCCTGCAGGCCGTCTGCCGGCTCCTTCTTTCCGGTGAGTTCCAGCACCAGCGAATGCACCCTGAGCTCGATGCGCTCGACCTGCTCAGGCAAGACGCCGCGCTCGCGCAACTGGACGCATGCATCGATGCTCGGATGGATGACGATGCCGCAGGCGAAAGGCTTGTAGCTGTTGAACGAGATCTCGAAACGCTCGCCCAACTGGTCGGTGACCTCGTTCCATGCGTACTTCGTCGACACCACCTGCGCCCAGCCGCGCGGTGCTTCGATGGCCTTCGGGCTGGCGGTGTAGCCGTGCTTGGCCATCAACGCAGCCATCAGGCCGGCGCGGGCGGCGGCGCCGGGATGAAACGGCTTCGTCATCGTTCCAAACTGCTCGCGCAGGCCGATCGGCTGCGACGCGGCGATGCCGAGCGCCATGGCGGTCTGGTCGGCATTCAGCCGCAGCAGACGGGCGCAACCGGCGGCCGCGCCGAACATGCCGGTGGTGCCGGTGATGTGCCAGCCGCGGTCGTAATGCTCCGGGTAGACCGTGTTGCCCAGACGGCAGGCGACGTCGATGCCGAGCACCAGCGCGTCGATCACTTCGCGTCCGCTGGCGCCGGTATGTTCGGCCAGCGCCAGCAGCGCCGATGCGACCGGACCGGCGGGATGGATGATCGTTTTCAGATGTGTGTCGTCGAAATCGAAGGTGTGCGAGCTGATGCCGTTGAGCAGCGCGGCGCTGGCGATGTCGACTTTCTCGCTGCGCCCCAGCACCGTGGCCTGCGCTGCGGGCTGTAGCACCTGCACAGCCGCAAGCGCTGCTTCGACGGCCTCGTGTTTCGCCGCCCCGACGGCACAGCCGAGCCAGTTGAGGAAGGTGCGATGCGCTTCGTGGTCGACCGCGTCGCTCCAGCCGCGTGACGGATGGTTGGCGACATATTCGGCAAGGATGCGGGTGACGGGCGGGGCGTTGTGGTCGGCGGCGACCTGGGTATTGCGGGCCATGGGTGGAGTCCTCGAAAGCTGGAGAAAAAAGGAAAGTAAAGAAAGAGGGACTTTCAGCTGTCGAGTTCGATCTTTCGATCGCGCGCGAGCTGGGTCCAGCGGGCAACGTCGGCGCGGATGTAGTCGCCGAATTCCTTCGCGCTCATCGGCATCGGCTCGACGGCTTCGACCGACAGCTTGTCCTTGAGATCGGCTGCTTTCAACACGGTGTTGAGCGTTTCGTTGAGCCGCTGCACCACGTCGCCGGGCATGCCGGCCGGGCCGACGACGCCGTACCACTGCATCGCGTCGAATCCGCGCAGGCCGAGTTCGTCCAGTGTCGGCACGTCCTTCAGCAGCGGATGCCGCGTCGCGCCGGTGACGGCCAGCGGCCGCGCGCGGCCCGACTTGATGTGGGGCATGGCGGCGGCCAGGCCCGGGAACATCGCTTGCGTCTGGCCGCCCATCAGGTCGGTGAAGGCTGGCGCGATGCCGCGGTAGGGCACATGCGTCATCTGAACGTCGGTCTGCTGCTTGAGGAGCTCCATCGTCAGGTGCGTCAACGAGCCGGCGCCGGCAGAGCCGTAGCTGACGGTGCCCGATTTGCTTTTCGCGAACTCGACGAACTGCTTGAAGTCTTTCGCCGGCACGTCGACGTTGACGACCAGCACATTGGGCGTGCCGCCGATCATTCCGATCGGCGTGAAGTCCTTGACCGGGTCATACGGCAGGCGCCGGGTCGCCGGGCTGGTGCCGTGCGTGGCGACGTAACCCTGCATCAGCGTGTAGCCGTCCGGCGCCGCGCGGGTGGTGTTCTGGCAGGCGATGACGCCACCGCCGCCGCCCTGGTTGTCGACGACGAAGGTCTGCTGCAACAGCTTTCCCCAGCGTTCGGTGACCGTGCGGCCGACCATGTCGCTGCCGCCGCCGGCCGACACCGGAACGATGTAGCGGATCGGCTTGGACGGGAAGGTTTCGGCATGTGCCAGACCCTGGAGGCCGAGCAGTGCCGAAGGGAGTGCGAGGGTGAATGTACGACGCCGCATGGACGGTCTCCTGGCTTGTGAAGCAAGCGACCGATCGTAGGAACGGTCTGCGGTTTCACCTAAAGGGTTAACGATTAATCGATAAGTGTTGACACTTCAAGACGTCGAGAAAACAATTTCACGATGCCACACCTCCCCGCCTCCTCCGCTCTCGCGCGCTTTCGCGTCATCGACCTGACCCAGGTTCGCGCCGGGCCCACTGCCTGCCGGCAACTGGCCGACTGGGGCGCCGACGTGGTCCAGGTGCAGATGCCCGAACACATGCGCGGCGACGACACGCTCGGCGGCCAGGACGGCTCCGACTACCAGTACACGCACCGCAACAAGCGCTCGATCACGTTGAACCTCAAGGAAGACGAAGGCATCGCGACGCTCAAGCGGCTGATCGCCTCGGCGGACGTAGTGGTCGAGAATTTCCGACCCGATGTGAAATTCCGGCTGGGCATCGACTACGAGACGCTGGCCGCCGACAACCCCGGCCTGGTCTACGCCAGCATCTCCGGCTTCGGCCAGACCGGCCCGCTGGCTACGCGCCCCGGCTTCGACCAGATCGCCCAGGGCATGGGCGGGTTGATGTCGGTGACCGGCTTGCCCGGCGACGGCCCGGTGCGGGTCGGCATACCCATCGCCGACCTGTGCGCGGGCATCTTCGCGGCGCAAGGCATCCTGGTGGCACTGCTGGAGCGCGAGCAGTCGGGCAAGGGCCAATTCCTGCACACCTCGCTGCTGGAATCGATGGTCTACATGATGGATTTCCAGACCTCGCGCTACCTGATCGACGGCGAGGTCGGCACGCAAGCCGGCAATTTCCATCCGACCAGCATCCCGACCGGCGTCTACAAGGCGCGCGACGGGTACCTGAACATCGCCGTGTTCGGCTCGAAGATCTGGGAGCGGTTCTGCAACATCCTCGGCGCGCCCGAATGGATGACCGACCCGCGCTACCACGACAAGCCCGCGCGGTCGGTCCACCGCGACACGCTCAACGCCGAGATCAACCGGCGTCTCGCAGCACAGGACCGCCATCACTGGATCGAACTGTTCAACGCCGGCGGCGTCGCCTGCGGCCTGATCAGCGACATGCGCGAAGTCTTCGAGGAGCCGCAGATTGCGCATCTGGGCATGGTCAAGGACGTCGTGTCGGACCGGCTGGGACCGCAGCGGCTCGTCGGCCAGCCGATGCAGCTCGAACGAACGCCGAGCACGATCGCCCGCGCCGCGCCGAGACGCGGCGAACACACCGAGGAAATCCTGCGCGATCTGGGTATCGGCACCGACGACCTCGCCCGCATGAAATCTAAAGGAATCTTCTGATGTACGAAACGCAAACCGAACGTGTGCAGACCTGGCTCGACGGCTCGACCCTGCACATCCGCTTCAACAACCCGGCTCGGCACAACGCGCTGTCGGTCGACATGTGGGAGGCCGTACCGCCGCTGCTCGACCTAGCGCGCGACGACGACCGCGTGCGGCTGGTCGTGTTCTCCGGCGCCGGCCAAAAGGCTTTCGTCTCGGGTGCCGACATCACGCAGTTCGAGGACATGCGCGCCGCGCGCGAAGCCGTGACCCGCTACGAAGCCATGGCCGAAGGCGCGCTCACCGGCATCCACGACTTCCCGAAGCCGACGCTGGCCTGCATCCGCGGCTACTGCATCGGCGGCGGCATCAACGTGGCCATCGCGTGCGACATGCGCATCGCTTCGACCGACGCGGTGTTCGCCATTCCGGCCGCGCGGCTGGGCCTCGGCTATCGTTATTCGGCGATGAAGAACCTGGTCGACCTGATCGGCCAAGGCGCGGCGAAAGACCTCTTCTTCACCGCCCGGCGCATCGATGCGGCCGAAGCAAAGGCGCTAGGTCTGGTGTCGCGCACCTGCGCTCCCGAGGCGCTGGACGCCCTGCTCGCCGAATACACCGGCGCACTGGCCGAGAACGCGCCGCTGACCATCGCCGCGTCCAAGGCCATCATGCGCGAGATCCTCAAGCCGTCGCCGGAGCTCGACCAGGCGCTGTGCACGTCGCTGATTCGCGGCTGCTTCGAAAGCGCCGACTACACCGAAGGCCGCACCGCCTTCATGCAGAAACGCAAGCCCGTGTTCACCGGCCGATAAGGAGAAAAGCCATGCAGTCGTACTGGATGCAGATGAGCCCCACCGCCACCGTGCTCGAACGGCGGGATACGCCGGTGCCGCAGCCGGCGCCGCATCAGCTGCTGGTGCGCATGCTGTCTGCTTCGCTCAACCGCGGCGAATTCGTCTCCGGTCACGGTCTGCACGGCGGCGCCGGCAGCTGGAAGGCGATGGGCGGCGAAGGCGCGGGCGAAGTGATCGCTGTGGGAGCGGAAGTGACGCGCTTCAAGCCGGGCGACCGGGTGATGGGCCGTTGCGCCGGCGCCTTCGGCGAGCAGGCGCTGATGGAAGACATCGAGGCGATGGTCGTGCCGCCCGCGCTTTCATGGGACGAGGCCGCCAGCATCGCGCTGACCTACCTGGTGTCGTACGACATGCTGGTGCTGCAAGGCCGCGTCGGCGTGGGCGACTGGGTGCTGATCAACGGCGTTTCGTCGGGTGTCGGCGTGGCCTCGCTGCAGCTGGCCAAGGCGCTCGGTGCGAAAGTGATCGGCACCTCGGGCTCGGCGGAAAAGCTCGCACGCCTGAAGCCGCTGGGACTGGATGTCGCGCTTTGCACGCGCGCGCCCGACTTCGCCGCTGCCGTGATGGAAGCGACCGCGCAGCACGGCGCCGATCTGGTCATCAACACGGTCGGCGGTACGGTGTTCGCCGAGGACATCCGTGCGATGGCGTTCGAGGGGCGGCTCGCGACGGTCGGCTACGTCGACGGCGTGGTCCATGCCGATCTCGATCTGGCCGCGCTGCATTCGAAACGGCTGACGCTGTTCGGCGTGTCGAACAAGTTGCGCACGAAGGCCCAGCGTGCAGCAGCCGTGCCGGCGTTCGTCGCCGATGTCATGCCGCATTTCGCTGCGGGGCGGATCCGGCCGCAAATCGACCGCGTGTTCGAGTTTTCCGAACTTGCGGCAGCCAAGGCGCGCATGGAAGCCGGCGACCATGTCGGAAAGATCGTGCTGCGGATCGCGACGAGCTGATTCCAAAAAGAGAGACGGAGACAACAACATGAATATCCACAAGTTCTCGCACGCGCTCGCCATCGCCCTGGGCGCTCTCGCTGTCGGCATGACGGGCGGCGGCGCCCAGGCCCAGCCCGCCGACTACCCGAGCAAACCCATACGGCTGATCGTCGGCTTCGCGCCGGGCGGTGCCGCCGACTACGTGGCGCGCGCAATGAGCGATGCCCTCGGCAAGGCGCTGGGCCAGCCTGTGATCATCGACAACAAGCCCGGCAATGGCTCCAGCATCGCAGCCGACCTCGTCGCCAAGGCGGCGCCCGACGGCTACACGCTGCTCGTCGCGAGCCCGAGCAGCATGTCCGTCAACCTGGCGCTCAACCCGAAGCTGCCGTACACGGCGCGCGACCTGCTGGCGGTGACGAAGATGACGACTTCGCCGCTGGTGCTGGCGGTCAGCCCCGCGACCGGCATCACATCGGTCGCAGAGCTGATCGCCGCGGCGAAAAAAGCGCCGGGACAACTCAACTATTCGACCTCGGGCAACGGATCGGCTCCCCACCTCGGCGCGGCGCTGTTCAGTCAGGTCACCGGCGTCGAGATGACGCACATCCCGTTTCGCGGCGGCAGCCTGGCGATCCAGTCGGTGATGGCAGGCGACACGCAACTCACCTTCGGCACCTCGCCGTCGGTGTTGCCGATGGTCAGCGGTGGCCGGCTACGGGCGCTGGCCGTCAGCACTGCCGAACGCTCCGCGCTGGTTCCCGGCCTGCCGGGCATGAAGGAAGCCGGACTTCCGGGCTACAACCTGGAGTTTTGGTACGGCATGTTCCTGCCCGCCGGCACGCCGCCGGCCATCGTCAGGAAGGTCTACGACGCGACCGTGACGGCCATGCAGCAACCGTCGGTCAAGGCTTCGCTGGCGCGCGACGGCACCGAGGTTTCGATCTCCGGGTCGCCTGCGCAGTTCGACAATTTTCTCGCCGAGGACGGCAAGTTCTGGGTCAAGCTGGTGAAGAGCGCGAACGTCAAGATCGACTGAGTGCTTCCGTTAGGATTTGCGCATGCCCACCTCCACTCCCAGCACGCGCGTCACCGGGCTGTCGCATGCCATCGTCACCGAACTCAAGCAGCTGATCTACACCGGCGAATTCAAGCCCGGCGAGCGCCTGAACGAGGCCGCGCTGGCGCTGCGGATGGGCACCAGCCGTGGCCCGATCCGCGAAGCCATCAAGGTGCTGGCCGGGCTCGGCATCGTGACGGCGGTGGTCAACCGCGGCGTCTACGTGCGGCAGCTCTCGCTGCGCGAGATGCTGGAGATCTACGAACTGCGCGCACTCGTCTTCGGCTATGCGGCGGACCGCGCCTGCGAGCACTTCACCGAGGAGCACAAGGCGCAGTTCGAGACGCTGCTCGCCGCAATGGACGCCGCCTGCGACGCCGAGGACGGCACGCTCTACTACGAGCTCAACCTGCAGTTCCACGCGCTGATCCTGGTGATCTCGAACAACCGCCGCGCGCACCAGGCCTACGACGACTACGTCAAGGAGCTGCATCTGGTGCGCCGGAAGTATTTCAACGTGCCCGGCAACATGCGGCGCTCGAACGTCGAGCATCGCGCAATCTTCGATGCCATCGTCGCCTCGAACCGCTCGCGTGCGCGGGCCGCGGCCGAGAAGCACGTGCACCTCGGCCGCGCACGGCTGCTGGCGAATTTCGAGGAACCGGCCAAGATCCCCTGATCGCGGCCGACACAATCCATGGAGCTGCGGCAACTGCGTTACTTCGTCCGCACCGTGGAACTCGGCAGCATCGGCCGCGCCGCGCTCGATCTCGATCTGGTGCAGTCGGCGCTGAGCCAGCAGCTCAGCAAGCTGGAGAGCGAACTCTCCACTCGCCTGCTGCAGCGCACCGCCAAGGGCGCCGTGCCCACCGAGGCCGGGCTCGCCTTCTTCCGCGAAGCGCAACTGACGCTCAGGCATGCGGCGCAGGCCGCGCGCGTTGCGCAGCATGCGCGGCTTTCGGGCACGGTCAGCGTCGGGCTGGCGCCGACCACCGCAGCCGTGCTTGCCATGCCTTTCATGCGGGCCATGCGCGAGCGCTATCCCGATGTGCGGCTGCACATGGTCGAAAGCCTGTCGGGCCATCTGACGACGATGCTCAACTCGCGCGAACTCGATCTTGCCGTGCTCTTCAACACGCATGCCGCAACGCGCTGGAGCGTGGCGCCGCTGCTCGACGAGAAACTACTGCTCATTCGCTCGCGCAACCACATGTCCGACGCCGCGTCGGTCAGCCAGCGCAGCGTGCGGATGGCGCAACTCGCGAAGATTCCGCTGATCCTGCCGACAGGCACGCACGGCCTGCGCAGCGTCATGGACGCTGCTTTCGTGCGCGCACGGCTGGCACCGATGCTGGTGGCGGAAATCGATTCGCTGGCAGTGCTGATGGAGGCGGTCGATGCCGGCTTCGGCGCCACGGTACAGCCGGGCGCCGCCATCGGTCGTTGGAAAGACGCCGCCGAGCGTTTCCACCTCGCGCCGCTGGCCGACAAGGAGGCGCGCCGCCACAACGCGCTTTGCAGCCTGTCCGACGACGAACTTACGCCAGCCGCGCTGGCCGCGCGCATCGTGCTGGCGGATACCGCGCGCACGCTCGTCCGATCCGGCCAGTGGCCCGGCGCTTCGCTCTCGGCCTGATCCTGTCGAGCCATCACGATCCGTGATGGGGCCATGCCGTCGGCGGACTGTGCAGGCGACGCTTTCCTTCCTAGAGTGCGGCCTGCTCTGCGATGGAAAAGAAAAATGACTTCAAGGCCCGATGTCCTGGTGATCGGCGGCGGCAATGCCGCACTCTGCGCCGCGCTCATGGCGCGCGAGGCGGGTGCTTCGGTGCTGTTGCTCGAAGCCTCGCCCAAGGCGTGGCGAGGCGGTAATTCTCAACACACCCGCAACCTGCGCTGCATGCACGACGCGCCGCAGGACGTGCTGATCGACGCCTACACCGAAGAGGAATACTGGCAGGACCTGCTCAAGGTCACCGGCGGGCTGACCGACGAACACCTGGCGCGGCTGACCATCCGCGCGTCCTCGAATTGTCGCGACTGGATGCGCAGCCACGGCGTGCATTTTCAGCCGCCGCTGTCGGGCGCGCTGCACGTCGCACGCACCAACGCCTTCTTCATGGGCGGCGGCAAGGCGTTGGTCAACGCCTACTTCCGCAGCGCAGAAAAACTCGGCGTGCAGATTCGCTACGACACGCCGGTGAGCGAAGTCGAGCTCGACGGCCAGCGCTTTGTCGCGGTGCGCACCGAAGCCGGCGAACGCATCGAGGCGAAGAGCTGCGTGCTGGCCTGCGGCGGCTTCGAATCGAACCGCGAATGGCTGCGCGAAGCCTGGGGCCAGAACGCGGACGGCGAATGGCCGGCCGACAACTTCCTGATCCGCGGCACGCGCTTCAACCAGGGCGTGCTGCTGAAGTACATGC
>JAQGMX010000178.1 GCA_028292145.1 Variovorax sp. | reverse complement strand
GAAGCGCCCGCGCCTGCACAAACGGCCGGGGCGCACGACCATTCGCACGCACCGGACGCGGCAGCGGCATGGCAGCCCGCCGACGGTGCCGAGCGCACTTTCTGGACCTGGGTCGCCAACCTGCTGCATGCCTTCAGCATGGCGCTGCTGGTGTTCGTCGTGATGGGCGTCTGCCTCTGGCGCGGTTCGGCGATGCGTTCGATGCCGTTGGCTGCGCTGGTAGCCGGTGCCGGATGGCTGAGCTTCCACCTTTGGCCCTCGCTGGGCCTGCCGGCAGAGATTCCCGGCATGGACGCCGCCCGCCTGGGTTCGCGTCAAGGCTGGTGGGTGCTCGCCGCCGTCAGTGCCGCCCTGGCATGCGGCGCTGTAGCCGGCTTGCGCAGCGCCTGGCGCTGGCCCGCCGCCGCTGCGCTGCTGGCGCTGCCTTTCGTCGTGGGCGCACCGCACATCGCGGCCGATCCTTTCGCAGGCTTCGGTGCCGAGGCGCAGACCGCATTGCGCGCGCTCGATGCCGAGTTTGTCCGGGCCACGACCTGGATCTCGATCTCTTTCTGGGCGTCGATGGCCGTGGTGTGCGGATTGGCGTTCGAGCGCTGGCTGCGTCCCGCGCTGGCCGATGGCTTTGGCGGCGCTCGCCCCGCCACCACGCTGGAGCTGAAGTCATGAGCGGAAAAATCATGCTGGTGGGCATAGGCCCCGGCAGCCACGACCACATGACGCAACGCGCGCGCGATGCGATCGCCGAGGCCGATGTCGTGGTCGGCTACAGCACCTACATCAAGCTGGTCGCCGACCTGCTCGAAGGCAAGGAGGTCATCAAGAAGGGCATGACCGAGGAGCTCGACCGCGCCGTCAACGCGCTCGAATGCGCGCGTGAAGGCAAGAAGGTCGCGCTGATTTCCAGCGGCGACGCGGGCGTCTACGGCATGGCCGGGCCGACTTACGAAGTGCTGTTCCAGGCCGGCTGGACGCCGGAATCGGAGATCACCGTCGAAGTGGTGCCGGGCGCCTCGGCCATCAACGCCTGCGCCGCGCTGGTCGGCGCGCCGCTCACGCACGACTTCTGCTCGATCTCGCTGAGTGACCTGCTCACGCCCTGGCCGGTGATCGCGCGCCGGCTCGACGCGGTGGCCGCCGCCGATTTCGTGGTCGCGCTCTACAACCCCAAGAGCGGCCGGCGCACGCAGCAGATCGTGCAGGCGCAGCAGCTCTTCTTGCGGCATCGCCGGCTCGACACGCCGGTGGCTGTGGTCAAGTCGGCCTACCGCCGGCGCGAACGCATCGAGTTCACCACGCTCGACAAGATGAGCGATTGCGACATCGGCATGCTGACGACCGTGCTCATCGGCAACAGCCACACCTTCATCCGGCACGGGCTGATGGTCACGCCGCGCGGCTATGCGAACAAGTACGACCTGGACGACGGCGGCGCGACGCGCGAAGGCGAACGCGCCGGCCGTTCGCTTTCCACCGGTTTGCTCGGCTGGCTGCAGAACCTGCGCGCCGACCATGTCGAGGGCGTGAGCGCGGCCGAATTGGCGCAACGTCACCGGTTGCCGGTCGACTACATCGAAGCGGTGCTCGCGGCGCCGGTCGAAGAGGACGTTACGGCGCCCGTTCCGGTCGAGGAGGCGCAGGAATGACCGAAGTCACCAAGCCGAAGATCGGCGCATACAAGCGCCACCTGCTGGTTTGCACGGGCCCGCGCTGCACGCCCGACGGCGCCTCGCAGGACCTGTTCGACAGCCTGGGCGAGAAGTTCAAGGCTGCGGGGCTCAACGAAGGCGAACTGCGCGTCAAGCGCAGCCGCGTCGGCTGCTTCGCGGCGTGCAAGGGCGGGCCGGTGATGTGCGTCCAGCCCGACGGCACCTGGTACTACAACGTCACGCCCGAGAACCTGGACCGCATCGTCGCGCAGCATCTGGTGGGTGGAAAGGTGGTCGAAGACCTGGTGTTTCATCAGGGTCCGGGTCTGGAATGAGCCGCGGATGAATGCAGAATTGGCGGTCGAACGGTAACTGCCAAGAAAACGGCAAAGAAAACGGCAAAGAAAACGAGCCCCTATGCTGACTGCACTCGCCTACACCATGATCCTCGTGTTCATGGCGTTGATCATGACCAAGCGCCTCTCTGCAATGGTCGCGCTGATCCTCGTCCCCATCGTCTTCGGGCTGATCGCCGGCTTCGGCATGGGGCTCGGTCCGATGATGCTCGACGGCATCAAGAAGCTCGCGCCCACGGGCGTGATGCTGATGTTCGCGATCCTGTACTTCGGGATCATGATCGACGCGGGTCTGTTCGATCCGCCGGTGCGCTGGATCCTGAAGCTGGTCGGCAACGACCCGACCAAGATCGTCATGGGCACCTTCGTGCTGGCCACCTGCGTCTCGCTCGACGGCGACGGTTCCACCACCTACATGATCACCTGCGCGGCGATGCTGCCGCTGTACAAGCGCCTGGGCATGAGCCGGCTGGTGCTGACCTGTGTGGTCATGATGGCCGGCGGCAACATGAACATCTTGCCCTGGGGCGGACCGACCGCGCGCGCGGCCAGCGCACTGGGCGTGGACGTCGGCGAGCTGTTCGTACCGATGATCCTGCCGATGATCATCACCGGCGCATGGGGTCTGCTGGTGGCCTTCTGGCTCGGCCGGCGCGAGAAGCGCCGGCTCGGC